>JAKSBB010000539.1 GCA_022361315.1 Desulfobacterales bacterium | reverse complement strand
ATCCCCGTTGAAATCTCCCACTGTCGCAATCGGAGACGAGCCGACGCCGTTATTATAATCCATTGTACTTGAAAGCTGGGGAAAAGAGCCTGTCCCATTGCCAATGAACGTGTTGACCCGCCAGTTATTGCTTTCGTACATAAAAGAGGCCGTATCTGAAATACCGTCTCCGTTGAAGTCTCCGATAAGTGCCTGGGGCGGCGACCACCCGCCGCCGTATGCATAGTTGCTTAGCACGGGAGTAGTCATGGATAGCGTGTCATCGGAATATGTAAGCTCGACAGGAGCGTACTTTGTACCAGAAAGAAGATTTCCTGCTGCATCTAAAACGGCATCCCTGCCGTAGTTATCGACCTGCTCAAGCATCGACCTGGATGTCTCTGTGGTTGTTTTATAACTCAGGGCATAGGCTCTGGAAGTTCCGGAATTACTTTGTACTTTTATGCTTTTAAGCCGTTTGGATGTCACGACCTCAAAAAGCGCGGTAAATTCGGAAGCGATATCCGTCCTTACATCCTCAAGGTAAAAAACAACAGAATTTGACGGGGATTTGGCAGGACTGCCCTGTCTGCCGGCATAGTCGATTGTGGATAGATATATCTGTCCCCGGTCCTTGGTATAAGACAACGTCATATAATTACCGTTGGTGTCCACCACCTTATCCAGGCACCATTTAAACACCCGGCTGCTGTCATCCGGATCATCCTGGCGGGATGCGGAAGTCGTACCGAAATAATACCGGGTGCCGTCCTTTCCCCATGCTTCCCAACCGCCGGAGGAGGTGTTGTAATAGTACTTGGTGAATCCTCCTTCGATTTTTGCGCCGTAATAATTATTGCCCCAGTCCGTACGGGAAACCAGCTCCAAAGCACCGTTGCCAAGATCTACCTCATAACGGTCTGCAGCATAGTCAACCCCGCGTTTTACGGCGCGTTTGATGGCGCCCATTTCAATGTCCCAGCCCATGCCGATCCAGCCGTTGCCCCGGTAGGAATTATAATCCAGGCTGATTTCGGGCTGCATGCCTGCCCGGCCCGGAGGGACAAGAATGGGAATGGAAGCTGTGGCCGCACCAGTATACGCGGCATTCTGCATGGTGGTTACCATCGGCCTGGGAAAGGCCTCTGATTCGGCAATGTCTTCACCGGGAGCCGATGTGACAATGCTCATACTTTGCAACGCCGGGCTTTCGATTTTATCAAGTGATTCGGCTTCATCCTCCGGCAATACCTGTTTTGCATCTGCGGCATTTGCTTGAGAATCGGCTTCTGTTGTGTCTGTTTCCTGAATCTCGTTTTGCACCACTTCTTCGGAGGCAATGGTTTTGCTGGTATCGCTGTCAGCCGTTGCGAATACCGGGGAGCAGCATACGGTTGCCAAGACCACCCCCAGAACAAAGGATTTTAAATACCTGCCAACAGGAGTCGCTTTGTGTGAAAAACCATTGAAAAAAGGAAAAACAGACACTGTGAAAACCTCCGAATAATAGCCTTCTGAAACATTAAACAAATATCAACAGTTTGCGACAATAGATGAGTAATTCTCCAATGTCAATCAGGGAATCCCTGACTTCAGGTTAATTTCCACAGAATTAAGGAATGGTTTTATACGTGATTTGATTGACTAAATTAAGATTTTTTCATACAAATTAAAGAACTGCCGTTGACGGACCTTGAGACGGAATACAGCATCGGACCTTTATCTTGGAGAAGGACAGGTTGTTATGAATGATTCCCTGGTGGGCGAAAAGACCATCGCTTTGAGTATTGCGCAGGAAATTCTTTCCACAAGTGTGGAGATCCCGGCCATCCCGGAGAATATCCGTCAGATATTTGTAATGGTACGGCAGCCCGAGGACAAAATTGATATCCCCGAGTTTGCCAAGCTGGTGGAAGGGGATCCGGGGCTGTTCACAAGGATACTCCAACTGGCCAACTCCCGGTACTATTCGGAGATGGAACGAATCGTTACCCTCAGGGCGGCCATCACCCGGATCGGTCTGAAAGAAACCGTAAATTCCGTCTGCCTCCAGTTTTTCAGAAAACTTTTACCCCAGTTCCCGGATATTGACGGATTGTCCTACACGGATTTCTGGGCACACTCCTGGGCCTGTGCCGTTGCCAACCGGCGGCTGGGGCACCCCATGCTCGGTATGGAGATGCTGCCGGGGGACCTTTATATGGCAGGCATGCTTCACGGCCTGGGCAAGCTGCTGATGGCCATCCAGTTCCCGGAAAAGTTTGCGGCCTGTGTGGCAAAGGCCAGGCAGTTTGAATGCCCCCTGCATGAGGTGGAACGGGATATGTTCGGTACCACGGACGGCCTTGTGGCGGCGCGGGTGCTCAAGGCCTGGCAGCTGCCCACCAATATCTGTGAAGGGGTGGGATACTGGCAGATGCCGGAACATGCGCAGCCCGAATACATCGTCATTGCCGGGATGACCCAGTATGCCTATGCCATTGCCGGCCTGTCCGGTGTGGGGGCCAGCGGTGACGGCTGCAACCTTGACCTGTCCAAGACCTTCCTGGGGCAAAAACCCGCCCTGAGCCTTTCCAAGGAGAGCACCCAGACAAAACTGCTGGAAGAAATATTCAAGTCACTTGAGGATAAATCTTTCGCCCTTAATCCGGAAAGCAAAACGGTAAAAAGTGCATATGACGTGGCAGATGATTCAAGCACATCACGAAGGGCAGCGCCTTCCACACCACGGAAAAAACAGGTGAAACAACCGCAGAAACCCAAAGGGATATTCGGATGGATACGGTCCCTGTTCAGGGGGAATTGATGAATAGAAAGAAAAAAGAACGCAGGGAATTTGAACGGTTCTCCCTGGAAGTGCCGGCCAAGCTGACCCTGACCCGGGAAGACGGCGAATCAGAGTCTGCGGAATATGTGACCCGGAACATCAGTGCCGGCGGCGCCTTGATAAAAACAGACCACCCCCTGGATGACGGTACCCTGGTGGATGTCCGGCTGACCCTTCCTCTGGACCGGTTCAAAGAACTGGACAGCCGCACGGTTGAAGTCCGCCTCTCAGGCCATGTGGTCCGGGCCGAAGAAAGCGGTTCGGTCATCGGTTTTGACAGGAATGTCAAGGTCAATCCCGTGGGTAAGGAACCTGCCCACACACAGGAAACCGCACCGGATACTGCCGGCCTGACCCGGCGGGAGGAACAGATTCTGAACCTCATCGCCAGCGGCGCCTCGAACAAAGATATTGGGCAGACCCTGGATATCGGCCTTTCCACGGTAAAATCCCATGTCTACAGCCTCTATAAAAAAATAGGCGTCAAAAATCGGTTCCAGGCCATTCTCTGGCAGTCCAACCGAAGCTGAAACTCATACTTTGGTCCGAGGAAAAAACAATCCCCCCGGATCAAAGTATCACAGCAAGTTTTTCCTTCCCCCCATCTCATCACAAACAAAAAGACTGTATTTTCAAGACATTAACATCACACACAAATCCTGGCATCATACCTGCAATTTAATCCGGCAAAAGCAAAAAACGCAACGACCTTAATTTAAAGGACGAGATAGTATGAGCAGCCAGGGTATTAAAATGCTTTCAGGTATGGGGGCCGGGGAGAAGTCGCGGGATATTGGTGCCTTCGGCGGTTTCCCGGGAGAATCAGCCGGCCAGGGTCTGGTCCGGCCGGACTATTCGGATCAATTCAAGGATTACGGCCTCACCCCCTTTTCCGAATCCGAAAGAACCGGTGAGGGGAAGGGTGAATTATCAGGCGATGCAGCGGTTTCCGAAGAACTGCTCCGGGCAGTGCGCCGGCGGCAGCAGATGCTGAACTACGATATGAAGCGAAGCATGCGGGTGGATAAGAACAAGGCCAGGGAAATCCTCAAGCAGCTGGTACGGGTCACCCTGGCGGCCCCCCAGACCACCATCCTGATAAAAAAGGCCAAACATGTGACCCGGATCGTGGACGAATTTTTCGAGGATCCCTACGTGGTCACATTCATGGCGCGGATTGCCGTTCACGACCATACCACCCAAATGCACCTGGTCAACGTGATGCTATACTGCATGGGGTATGCCTGCCAGACCGGTCAATCCATTGAGACCGTCAAGGCATACGGCCTGGCCGGACTCCTCCACGACGTGGGAAAACTCTTTATCCCGGACTACCTGCTCAACGCTCCCAGGGAACTGACCCGCAAAGAAAAAGTAAAAATCAGAAAGCACACCCGGACCGGATTCAAACTGCTGGAGTCCAAGGCCATGAACCAGGAAGTACTGGCAGCGGTGCTGGACCACCATGAACGTCTGGACGGCTCCGGTTATCCCCAGGGCAAAACCAACGGCAGCCTGGGGGAAATGGCACGGGTCCTGGCCATCGTGGATGTATTCGATGCCCTGACCACCAAACGGGCCTACCGCAGACCCATGAAACCCCTGACTGCCCTGAAGCAGATAAGGGAAGAGGTCCGCGCCCGGCGGCTGGACAGGGATATCTTCAGCAAGTTTGCTCGGAGTGTGGTGGGCATGACGGCAAAGGATATCCGCGCCATATGAACCGGCCTTTCCAATCCGCGGTCAGCGGGCTGAAAAGGCCGGGGGAAGTGATGAAAATATTAAGCGTTACGGGTTTTAATTGTACTGGGCCCGGATATCTTTTTTAGAAATCTTACCCACTGAGGTTTTAGGAATGTCCGCATCCAGAACGATCTTTGAGGGTACCCCGTATTTGGGGATCTGGCCGCTGTCCACAAAGGTCATGCAGAAGTCCTGAATATCTTCCTCAGTCACCTTGTTCTTAAACGCATCGTTCAACACCACCATGGCCAGGGGACGCTCCCCCCACTTCTCGTCGGTAATGCCCACGACCGCCACTTCGGTGACGGCTTCGTGCTGGCTGATGATGTCTTCCAGCTCCAGGGAGGAGATCCACTCCCCGCCGGTCTTGATGACGTCCTTGAGGCGGTCCGTGATTTTGAGGTAGCCCTCTTCGTCCACGACGCCGATGTCGCCGGTGTGGAGCCATCCGTTTTCCCAGAGCTCTTCACTCTTCTCCTCGGATTTGACGTATCCCTGGGTGAGCCAGGGGGCCCGGACCACGACTTCGCCTGCGGTCTTGCCGTCATGGGGCTGGGGATTGCCGTTGACGTCCACGATCTCCAGTTTGACGTTGGGTACTGGCAGGCCGGTTTTGCACCGGACCTCCACCTGTTCGTCCTCGCCCCATTCCATCATGTGGGGCTTGAGGTTGGCAACGGTGAGCAGCGGACAGGTTTCGGACATGCCGTATGCCGTATAGAGGTTGATGTTGTGTTTCAGGGCTTCCTTGCAGAGGCCCCGGGACAGGGCGGAACCGCCGATAATGACCTTCCATCCGGACAGGTCCAGGTTTTTGATGGCGGGCGAGGTCACCAGCATGTTGATGATGGTCGGCACGCAATGGGAGTAGGTGACCTTTTCCGAGACGATGAGTTTGAGCAGCATTTCGGGCTCGTACCGGCCGGGATACGGGATGTTCGAGAACCGGAACCGATTGCCCGGAAACGTCTTCAGGGGTTCCTGAGGCCCGTCAGAGCTTTGGGGTGGGGTGGTTTCTTCCAGGTTGCGCTAGGTCCCTAGTTCCGGTTTCTCTGGTTTGCGGCTTCCTTTGGATTCGCGCTCATGATCCAGAGTTCGTAGGGACTCGGCCATGGCCGGACCTGGCCCTCTTCTCGTTTGGGCGTTTCTCCT
>JAKSBB010000922.1 GCA_022361315.1 Desulfobacterales bacterium | reverse complement strand
GCCGCCCGAAGACCGCACGTTGCACCTGGCGGCCCCGGGGGAGGGTCCCACGGTGTTGCTCGTGGCCGGCATCAACGGCGCGGGCAAGACCACGAGCATCGCGAAGATCGCCAAGGCGCTGACCGACGAGGGGCGGAGCGTGATGCTGGCGGCGGGCGACACGTTCCGCGCCGCGGCGGTGGAACAGCTGACGGTGTGGAGCGAGCGGCTGGGCGTGGAGATCGTGCGCGGCAAGCAGGGCGGCGACCCGGCGGCGGTGGCGTTCGACGCGTGCGACGCGGCCAAGCGGCGCGGCGTCGACGTGCTGCTGGTTGATACCGCCGGCCGACTGCACACCCAGGAACACCTGATGCGTCAGCTGACCAAGATCCGCGACGTGTGTGGGAAGCAGATACCCGGTGCGCCGCACGAGGTGATGCTGGTGATGGACGCGACGACGGGTCAGAACGCGATCCAGCAGGCCAAGCTGTTCAAGGAGGCAATCGACGTGACGGGTCTGTTCCTGTCAAAACTCGACGGCACCGCCAAGGGCGGCATGGTCGTGGCGATCCGTGAGCAACTGGATATCCCGGTGAAGTTCATCGGCGTGGGGGAGACGCCGGACGATGTGGAGCCTTTCGATCCCGATCGGTTTGTCGAGGCGATGTTCGCGGAAGAGAAATGACGGGGCGATAATATGGGGCATATGCCCCGAACCGGGGCCGGGTGAGTATTATGGCGCGGAATTCCTTTGACGATTGTCCGTTATGCGATGATACTTAATGGGTTGCGGGATCTAATTCCTCTCTGGAACGAGTTGTTTTGCACAGTCGGTTAACCGGTACAGAAGAGAACGCGCTGCTGCGGGTGCTTGAGATCACTCGGCAGTTGGGTGGCTCATTTGAGTTGCACGAGTTGCTGGGGCAGGTGGTTGAGGCGGCGTTGGACCTGCTCAGCGCCGACCGCGGCACGGTGTTTCTGTACGACTGCGACACCGATGAGCTGTACAGCTCGGTGGCGACCGGCG
>JAKSBB010000151.1 GCA_022361315.1 Desulfobacterales bacterium | reverse complement strand
TGGTGGGTGTGCCCAGAGGCGTCAGGAAATCCGGAGACCGCCTCCACCTGCCCTTTCAGCATGACTTTGCCGTGCTCAAGATTGACACCCTACCCGAGGGCATCCAGCCGCTACCCATGGCAGAGATCCGGGACCCCCTGGCGATAAAACGTTTGTCACCCGTAATTATCATGGGATTTCCCCTTGGCAGCCGAACCCAGGACGAACGGATCAACGCCAGTATTACCCGGGGCCATGTCAGACGAACCTCCAAAGAACTGATCCAGGTTGACGCCTCTATTTATAAGGGCAACAGCGGCGGCCCCGCAGTCAATGCCGACGGCCGGGTCATCGGTATTGCATCGGGCGTGGTAACCGACCAGCCCTCGGTGCAAATTCCCCTGACAACGCCCCTATCCGATTTCGGACTGGTACTGCCCATTGACAAGCCGGCCAGATTCGTGGACAGCCTCAAGGCGGGACAGCCAAAATGGGACGGTATTCTCGATTTTACCCTGGACAAGAAACTCAATCAGGTGCTTGACCTGGCAGCGGCCAACGACTTTGACGGTGCGGCCAAACTTTCCCGGCAACTGCTGGAGGCCAGCCAGGACCCAGCCCTGATATTCACCTCTGCACTTCTGGATTTCTGCCGGAATGATCTGGATGCCAGCAAAAAAATGTTTACCCGTCTGATTTCCATTGAGGGGAACAACAACACGGCCAGACTGATGCTCTACATCATCGACTGGCTCACCAACATCAACAGCAGCACCGATCTGACCCGGGAATTGTTCACCCTGTCCTGGCAACACCCGGACGAATTCATGGGGTATCTGGCCCGGATTTTAGATTCGGAGCAGCGTATGGATACGGGATTCATAGATTTTGAAAATCAATCGGAAAAGGCGTGGCGGTGGTTTTTGGAAGGGATGATCATAGAAAAGCAGGGCGATCCGGCGGATGCCATCAAGGTATTCAAAGAAATTGTCATGACGGCCGGCGCCAATGATCACCTCTACTTCATGGCCATGTCCCGGCTCAACAGGCTGATGGAGTTACAACTTGCCTTTGCCGATGACAAAACCGTCTATCGCGCCGAACAGGCCGCCTTCTGGGAAGCAGCGCTTGAACAACGGCAGAAGGCGAAGACGGAATACGATGAAGCCATGGTATTGATCCGGGATTTTGAGTCACAGAGCGCAGACCATGAAGACAAGGTGGCAGCCTACACCAAGCTGCGGGAACTGGCCCCGGACAACCGGACAATCATCGGCCGACTCGCCTTCTATCACGCCGGCCGGTCTGAATGGAAGGAGGCACTGTCCTTCATCGATCTTTACTTCAAGGCGCCTGCACGGGAAACGGCCCTGAGCCTGAGCCTCGGCCTGATGAAAGGCCAGCTTCTGAAGCTGACCGGAGATTCAGATGCGGGCCGCAGCCAGATTTCCCGGTTCAAGACGGATTCCGAAAATACCTGGTACGGTATTCTGGGCAGGCAGCTTCTTGAAGGCCCCAGCGAATCAGAGCTGGTGAAACTGGCGGCCAATTCACCTGCTAAACGCATCACCCTTCACACGGCTTTGGGCCTTGATGCCGAGGGGAACAAAAACCGAGAGCAGGCCTCTCACCATTATCGAGAGGCCCTGGGGACCTATCTGGATTCCTGGAACGAGTATGATCTTGCCAAAGCACGGCTGCTCCGTTTCAGGCAGGTAAACTGATATCGAAACTTATTCCTTAGCCTGCTTCAACGCGATCCAGGCCTCAAGCCGCTGCTTGACCGTTTTCTCGTAGCCCCGTTTGGTGGGAAAGTAGAACCGCTGCCCTTCCATGGCATCGGGCAGGTAAGATTGGGGAACAAAACCGTCTTTATAATCATGGGCATACTTGTACCCCTCGCCGTATCCCATTTCCTTCATCAATCCTGTGGGCGCATTCCGGATATGCATGGGCACCGGCTGATAGCCCCCCTCCTTCACCGATGATTTCACGGCCTTGTGGGCGGCGTAGACAGCATTGCTTTTAGGAGCTGTAGCCAGGTACACAGCCGCCATGAATAGAGAGCCGTCCCCTTCGGGCCGCCCCAACCTTCGAAAGGATGCGTCGGCATTCATGGCCATGGTCAGCGCTCCCGGATCGGCAAGACCGACATCCTCAGTGGCAAACCGGATCATCCGACGCATGGTGTAATACGGATCTTCGCCCCCTTCCAGCATCCGCTCCAGCCAGTAAATGGCCGCATCCGGATCAGAGCCCCGTAGGCTTTTGATGAAGGCGGAAATGAGGTTATAGTGTTCCTCTCCGGATTTGTCGTACCGCAGGAACTTCTGCTCGACCGCAGATTCCACCTCTTCAATACCCACCACGCCGGGGGCTTCCCCGGAGTCATTGCCCTGCCAGTAAACGGCCGCCGTTTCAAGATTGGTCAGGGCCATGCGGGCATCCCCTTCAGACACCCGGGCGATATGCGCCAATGCGTCCTCGGAAAATGAATCGGCAGGCATTCCCAGCCCCCTCTCCCCGTCCGTAAGCGCCCTTTTGAGAATGCCCGTAAGGTCGTCCGGAGTCAGACTGTTCAGGGTAAATACCCGGCATCTGGACACAAGTGCCGGATTCACCTCAAAGGAAGGGTTTTCCGTGGTAGCCCCCACCAATGTGATCAGGCCGTTTTCCACATGGAAAAGAAATGCGTCCTGCTGGGCTTTGTTGAACCTGTGAATCTCATCCACAAAGAGGAGGGTTCTCTTTTTATAGAGTCTGCGGGTCTCCCTTGCCTTTTCAATGATGGCCCGCACCTCTTTCACCCCGGACAGAACAGCAGAAATTTTAACACACTCGTTCCGGGTTTCCTCGGCAATGATATTGGCCAGAGTGGTCTTGCCGCATCCCGGCGGACCCCACAATATCATGGAAAACACCCGATCACTGGCAACGGCTCGTTCCAGAAGGGTACCTGAACCTGTGACATGGTCCTGCCCCATCACCTCATTCAATGTTTTGGGGCGCATGCGGTCGGCCAGGGGGGCTGTTTTTTCCATTTCATCCCTGGCGTGGCTTTCGAAAAGATCCACGTGTTACTCCTGCCGGCTTATTTTGCGCCCTTGCTATCCCGCTCTCTTTTTTTGCGGCTCTGTTCTTTGCGCTGTTTCATCTTCTTCTGGGTGATCTTTTTCTTCTTTTCCCGAATTCTTTCCATTTCTTTGGTATTGCCGGAAAAATCCATCTTGCCGCTCTTCTCCCTGAAATAGAGCTTGATGGGGGTCAGGCTGAGCGGAATCATCTGGCGGAACTGGTTGAGCAGGTAACGTTTATAGGAGAAATGTACTGCATTGGGATAGTTGACAAAACAGACGAATGTGGGCGGCCGTGTGGCCACCTGTGCAGAGTAGAAGAACTTGATGCGACGTCCCTTGTGCAGAGAAGGTTCTTCCCTGTAAACCGCATCTTCGATGATCCTGTTGACTGTACCGGTATTGATCCTGTGGCAATACTCTTTGTATACCTTAAGGACCTGGTCAAATATCTTGTGGCAGCGCTGCCCGGTTTTGGCGGAGATGGTTATGGCCGGTGCGTAGGAGAGGAACTTGGCCATATGGCGCAACTCCTTCATAAATGCCTGCTGCCCCTTTTCCGCCTTGTCCACCAGGTCCCATTTGTTGAGCAGGAAGATGGCACCGCATCCCCGTTTCTCCGCATACCCCGCAACGGTGATATCCTGATCCGTAATCCCCTCGGAGGTATCAATGAGGATCAGGGCCACATCACAGTCATCCAGGCTGTCCAGGGATTTGAGGATGGAAAATTTTTCAAGTTTCTCCGTCACCTTGCCCTTGCGACGGATGCCGGCCGTATCTTTCAGGATAAATTCTCGCCCCTTATGGGTGACGCTCAGTTCAATGGCGTCCCGGGTGGTGCCCGCCTTATCGTTCACCACCACCCGCTGCTCGCCGAACAGGCGGTTGGCAAGAGAAGATTTCCCTACGTTGGGCCGGCCGACAATGGCAATACGGATGGGACGGGTCTCATCATCGTCTTCGTCAACGGCATCCGGGTCAGGTTCGGGCAATTCCTCGACCATCTCATCAAGGAAATCCCCGACACCGAGGCCGTGTTCCGCAGAAACCGTATAAAACCGGTCGATACCCAGGGCGTAGAAATCCCCGAGTTCATCTTCCTGGTGCCGGCTTTCAATTTTATTGATCAGGTAGAAGACCTTTTTCTCGGTCCGCCGTAATATGTCTGCCAGCTCCCTGTCGTACGGAGAGAGTCCTGCCCTGCCGTCGAGAACAAATACGAGGACATCGGCCTGATCCACGGCCACCAGCAGTTGATCCTTAATCTGCGAGGCAAAGTAGTCGTCGTCCGTACTCAGAAATCCGCCGGTATCCACCAGAGTGAAGGGGATATCGTTCCACTCCGCGTCGGCATAGTGCCGGTCACGGGTCACCCCGGGCATATCATCCACCAGGGCCTGACGGGAACGAACAATTCTGTTGAATAAAGTGGATTTTCCAACGTTGGGGCGGCCAAGAAGAGCCACAACCGGTTTCATAACTGTCCTCCAAAAAAATTTTGCAAATCAGAGTATTATACACCAAAGCGGCATATTTAGAAACACTTAGGAGCAGACTCACTATAAATTAAGTATCAGAACTATAGTACCGGGAGTAATGATGTTGGGATCAGGCATCCCTGACAAGTGTGGTTACCCTGTCGACGACCCTGGCAACATCACCATCGGCCATGGCCGGAAACAGGGGAAGACTGAGGCACCTGGAATAATAGGCCTCGGCGTTCCGGCATTTCCCTTTGGGATATCCGTATTTTTTGACGTAATAGGGTTGCCAGTAGATAGGAATATAATGGACTTGCGTGAAGATATTTTCTGCCTTCAATGCAATATAAATCTTTAGCCGTATCGCCCCCCCCCCCTTGAACTGGACCGGATAGAGATGGGGGCAGGCCGATTCTGCAAGGATATCCGGGGGAGTAATGATATGTGATGAAACAGCTTTGAATGACCGATTATACATCTTAACAATCTGTCTTCTACGCTCTCTGAAACCGGAAAGCTTTTCCAATTGAGAAAGCCCCAATGCGGCCTGGATATCACACAATCTGTAATTATACCCCATATCGGCCATTTCATAGTACCACTCACCCTGGAAGCCTGTATCCTCAGATTTGCTTGCCCGTTTCATTCCATGATTTCTCAACTGCTTTAACTTTTCGGCAAGCCTCGTGTCATTTGTCAATACCGCCCCCCCCTCACCGGAAGTAATGGTTTTAACCGGGTGAAACGAAAATATGGCAAGATCGGAATGGGTGCAGCTACCGCTGGAATAAATCTCACCGTCATGGGTATATTCTGATCCAAGGGCATGGGCAGCATCTTCAATAATTTGGAATCCGAATTTCCGGGCAAGTTTATGAATCGCCGGGAGATCCGCAGGTATGCCGGCAAAGGAGACGGGTATAACCACCTTCGGCACAGCCACATCCCTGCAGAATCGATTAAGTTGGTCCGGAGACATACAGATTGTCGTGGAATCAATATCCACAAAATCCACCCTGCCTCCGCAGTACTCAATGCAGTTGGCAGACGCAAGAAACGAAATCGGCGAGGTAACGCCTAAATCGCCCTCTTTTACACCCAAAGCCAGGCATGCCAGATGAAGTGCAGTTGTTCCATTGCTACAGGCAATCGCATACCGGGCCCCTGTAATTTGACAGAGCCGGTCTTCAAATGCATCAACCTTTGGCCCGGTTGTCAAAAACGGGCTTGTCAGCATCTCTGTGACAGAGCTGACATCCGCCTCATCTATGGTCTGCCTTCCGTAGGGAAGGATTTCGTCAGTGTGCACCAAAGTTTCACTCCATTCCAAGTTCACTCATGCGTGCAATAAGCCGTGCCCCCAGAGACTTATCTTTATATGGCAGGCGGTCCTCCCAGTTGCAGATCGCCTGCCCCGCAGGGGTTTGTGCGACGATCAGGACCTCCGCCTTCGCTTTCTCGGGAAGATTCATGGCATCATAGCTCAGGGCGAGGTAGGAGTGAGCCGGCCAGAAATACGGATCTTTCAGCAGGGACCGTTGAAAAATATCCACGGCCCTGTCGTAATCGCCGGTTAAAAAATATGCATGCCCCAGATTCCACAGATACCAGGCCGGGTATTTGGGATCCAGGCGCATGGCCTGTTCTATGTAAGAGATTCCCTCCCGTGGCTGTCCCGCCCATGTCAGTTGCTCACCCAATGCGGCCAGCCACTCTGCATTGCCCGGTTCCAGAGACACTGCTTTTCGTACCGATTGAATTCCCTTATCGTGCTGGTGGGTCCAAAGGTAAACGTGCCCCAAAAGGCTGTACCCTGCACTTTCCTCAGCATTCGTCGCAATGGCTTTTTCAGCCATGACGCGCGCCCTTTCCAGTGACTCCGGGTCCAGGTTCACACCGAAAATCCACTCAATGAGGATCGTATGGCCTAATGCTGCCCATGCCCTGGCATAACCCGGATCCAGATCAACGGCCTTCTGGAACATCTCTCTTGCCCGAGCCACACCGTCCTTCATCTTATTGGCTTGAAACTCAACACCTCTCAGATAATAATCATAAGCGTTCACATCCACCATTGTATCCCTGGTCATCCGCTCCTGATCTTCTGAAGAGAGTTCCACAGCCAGTGCGGTAACAATTTTTTGACGCACTTCGTCCTGAACGGAAAAGATATCTTCAAGCTCCCTGTCATAACGCTGGGCCCAGAGGTGTCCTTCGGTTTTGGCATCAATGAGCTGAGCTGTTATCCGCACCCGGTTACCCACTTTTCGGACACTGCCCTCCAGTACATAACGGACCCCGAGTTCTTGCCCCACTTCCTCTATCTCAACCGCCCTGCCTTTATAGGTAAACACCGAATTTCGGGCGATGACAAAAAGGCCGGAAATCTGCGACAGATCCGTAATCAGGTCTTCGGTTAGACCGTCCGAAAAATATTCCTGCTCAGGATCCTGGCTCATGTTTGTGAATGGAAGTACAGCCAGTGAGGGTTTCGCAGGTTCCCGAAGCTGAACCAGCTTTTCCTTTATTTTGGCTTTTAGTTTGGAAGGACCGTGGGGGGACACAGCGCCTTGTCTGATGTTTTTGGCCACAATTAAACCAGCCACCAGAAGAACACAAAGCAACATGAAGGCAAAGCGCTTTCGCCGACGGAAACGGGGATTATCATGGGAGCAGGCATACACCACTTCCCCTGTTTTTTTCGGATCGGTAATCACCCGGTATACGGGTACTTTGTCGGAAATATTTTTCAGGGCTTTGTCCCCGAGGAACTCATAGCCCAAGGGAAGTAGTTTTTTTACCTGGTCAAAGGCAGAACCGGATATACAGATACCTCCCCCCGGCGCAATTCCCTCCAGCCGTGCTGCGATGTTCAGACCGTCCCCGTATATCTGATCCCCGTCCTGAATCACATCACCGAGGTTAATCCCTATCCGAAATTCCATCCGCTGCTCCGGCGGAAGCGCTTTATTCTTTTCATGCAATGCGGATTGGATACTCACAGCGCACTGCACCGCATCGGCCACAGAAGAAAACTCCGACAGGAGGTTATCTCCGGGGGAATCCACCACCCTTCCCTTATGAGCCTCAATCTCAGTTGCCATGAGACTGCGACACGTTTTCAGCATTCTGACGGTACGGACATCGTCATCCGACATGAGCCGGCTGTAATCCTTGACATCCATGGAGACAATGGCTGCGAGTTTGCGTGTAATGTCTCTGTCATTCATTGCTTCCGGCACTCCTTGGTCTTCCGTCGGATTGGCCGCGGAAAGCTGCTGCGGCAAAAGGTCTGATATCCTTGAGGGATACAGATTTGGATTAACATATGGGCCAGGCCCTGCAATGTCAATCCGAAAATATGTTAAAAACCGTTAACTCTGTTCAGCATGTCATTCTTCTTCAATAACCTTGCCGGGCACAAAATCGAGGATGTTAGCATCTGCATAAATTTCTGCAATCCTAATGGGACGCCCCTCGGAATCAAGACAGATCATCCCCATACCACTGTCGGGAATCAGCCGACGGTTTTCCCGGCCCTGTGGCACCCTTTCTCTGATCTTCATCCGCCGCCGTTTTGTAAATAAATTGAGCACGGAATAGGGGCCGTACAGCCGTTGATTCAACCAGTCCAACCACTTCAACAACGGACGGGGAAACTCGTTTTTTATTCCTGAAGAGGTGATCTGCCAAATTCTGGGGCTATTGGTCCGGAACCGGATCTTCACATCATAGGCAAAAGAGTAGTGCACATCCCCCGACAAAATAACATAGTGGCGTGGGGTTTTCAGGTGTTTAAAAATCTGAAGCAGGGTATAGGCACATCCCTTGTGCGCCATCCAGTTCTCAGCGTCCACTGCCAGGGGATATCCGAAAAAAGAGACAATGTTTTGGATGGTTTCAATGAGTTTAACACCGAATACAGGGGCCGGTGCCACCAGGATAACGGCAGTTTCATTCATGAGCAACTGCTGGAGTTCCATGAGGGCTTCCCAGTCCAAAAGGCCGGATGGATAATGGCTGTTGCGCTCCGATCGCCAGCGGCGGGTGCGGGTGTCCAAGGCGATGAGCGGCGGATTGGTCGGCCATTCGAAATCCCATTTCTGATAATTCAAAATGGTGTCGATGGCCTCATCATGGGCATCGGCTCCCGGTTGTTCCAGCGCGTCTTTGAAGGGCTCGTAGAACTCCTCGAGCATCTGGATCGATTTTTGGACACCGACCGCTCTCTCATCGTCTTGGACGTCAAGCCGTACGACGCCGAGACCGACCTCGAGGCCATCGCCAAGTCGATCAAGACGATCGAGCACGAGGGGATTCAGAACTGGGGCGA
>JAKSBB010001139.1 GCA_022361315.1 Desulfobacterales bacterium | reverse complement strand
TCCCCACAGCGATGTGCTGCCGTCCCCGCCCCGTGTGAGGCGGGAACGGCGGGTTGATCTTATTGATATCTCCTGGACTCTTCACGAATCCCGTCTGCCAGGAGGTTGAGGCCGACCACCAGCGAAGCAATGGCAAGCGACGGCCAGAGGGCTGCATAAGGAGCCCCCATAAGGATAAAGGCCCTGCCCTTTGCAACCATACTCCCCCAATCCGGAGACGGTGGGGGCATGCCGATACCCAGGAACCCCAGGGTTCCCATGGCAAAGATGGCGTAACCTATCCTCAGCATGGCGTCGATGATAATGGGACCGCGGGTATTAGGCAGGATTTCAACGAACATGATGTACCAGTCGCTCTCTCCGCGGGTTTCCGCCGCCCGGATATACTCCCGGGTTTTAATGTCCAGGGTCAGGCTTCGTACCAGCCTGGCGATACCGGGGACACCGACGATGGTGATGGCGATGACCACGTTGACAGCGGAGGCGCCGATGGCGGCCACGATGATCAGATAGAGCAGAATGACCGGGATGGCCATCATGGCATCCAGCAGCCGCATTGTGATCTCATCGATCCAGCCCCCCTTGTAACCGGAGACCAGCCCCAATGCAGCCCCGACGATGAGGGCGACCAGTACCCCCCAAATGGCGGTACCGCCGGGGAGCACAAAGTTTTCACTGACGGGCATCACCACCAGGACCACCCTGGCACCGTAAATCAGCCGCGCCCATAGATCCCGGCCCAGTTCATCCGTTCCCAGAATATGCTCGGCCGAAGGCCCCTTGTTGGGATTTTTCCAGTCCTGATCGTAGGGGGTATATTCCGTGAGAAGGGGGGCAAATATGGCAACGGACACCCAGAACATCACGATAATAAATCCCACCAGAGCGGTTTTGGAACTGATCAGAAGCGTTGCCATTTCCCGGATGCGTCCGGGCTGCTTGACGTCCTCGGCTCCGGTTCCGTTTTCCGTATCCGGACTCTGGTTGGTCTCCTCCGCAGGACCAGGAATGTTGTTTTTTGTATCAGGCATACCGTATCCTCGGATTTAAAAAGGTGTAAATAATATCAGCCACCAGCTGGGTGCCGACAGCCACGGTGACCATGATCATGGCACCGGCCTCAAGGGCGTTAAAGTCCTTGTACAGGGCGGATTCCAGCAGGTACGCCCCAAGCCCTGGATACCCGAAAACCACCTCAACGATAACAATACCGCCCAGCAGCCAGTTGACATGGAGCATGATAACGGTAATGGGGGCGATCAGGGCGTTGCGAACGGCATGTTTCATGATGACCTGTTTATATGGCAGGCCCTTGAGAAAGGCCGTTCTGATATAGGGTGATTTCATCACCTCCACCATGGATGCCCGGGTGATACGGAGCACATACCCCAGTTCGATCAGCGTCAGGGTCAGCACCGGCAACACCAGCATCATGGGTTTTTCCCAGGGGGCGGCATCCCCCAGTACTGATGCCCCGGGCAGCCATCCCAGCCACATGGAAAAAATCATGGTCAGGAAGATACCGGTGGCAAATTCCGGCACCACCGAAAACATCATGCCGCCGATGGAAAGGAAGCGGTCCTTGAAAGAACCTTCCCGAAGGCCTGCAATCATACCCAGAAGCAGGGCCAGGGGCATGACGATGACAAAGGCGGAACCTGCCAGTACCACAGAGTTGCGAAGGCGTATCCAAAGGCTTTTGGATACGGGCCGTCCGGTTCTGAAGGAGATGCCGGGGTCACCGCGCACAAAACCTTTTTTCAAAGGGATATATTCTTTGGGACCACCGGAGGATTCCTTCCAGCCCGAGCCCATTACGAATACCCATACTTTTTCAGTGTCCCCTTTGACCCAGCGTACGGCATGATTCTGAAGATCCACCCCCCAGAATTCATGTTTGCCGCCGTCAATGGCTTTCCACCGTTTGTCGTCGTTGAATTCGTCTTTGGTGCCGTCGGGTTTGACCCGGACTGCGATAAGGTTATCACCGTCCACCTTCCAGCGCAGGAGATTCCCGTCCTCTCCCACGGCCCACCATTCCTCAAACCCTTTATCGGTGATGACTTTTTTAAGGGGCAGGCCGATCTTGCCGGAAGCGATCCAGTCGTTGCCCGCCACCCAGTGCAGGTATCGGGTGGTCATGGGTTTATCAAACCCGTTCTGTTTTAGAAAAGAGGCTTCCTGTTCAGGGGTAATAAAGGCGCCCAATACGTTCTTGGCAATATTGCCGGGGGAGGATTCTGCGATCATGAATACGGCAATGGACACCAATACCATGGTCAGCAGTAAAAGAACAAATCGTCTACATATAAAAACTATCATAAAATAATCCTGTTCAGATGGGGTTTACCCGCCTGCAGAAACTGCAGGCGGGAGGATCGACAGGTTTATTTATGCCAGGGATACGTTGTTGAACAGCATGTATCCGTTGGGGTGGCCTTCCAGCCCCTTCACATTGGCACCGGCCACCATCCAGACGGCCCTCCAGTAGCCGATGGCAATGGAGCCGCGTTCGTACTGGATTCTCTGGAGGTCGCAGAAAATCTTACGCCGTTTTTCCACGTCCAGGGTACCGTTGGCTTTTTCAAGCAGTTCGGAGAACTCCTTGTCCACCCAGCGGGATTCGTTCCAGGCCACAGGTTTTCCGTTCTCATCCGCCGTGTATGCCAGGGTCAGGCACATGGTACCCAGAGGACGGTGGGTCCAGGGAGTAATGCCTAAGTCCACCTCAGTCCATTTTTCCCAGTACTGGGAGTTGGGCATGGTCTGGATATTGATTTTGATACCGCCGGCGATGGCGTCCTGTTTCAGAATTTCAGCATACCTTACCACGTCGGGCCAACCGGAACCCACGGCCAGGTTGACTTCAATGCCGTTGGGAAAGCCGGCTTCGGCCAGCAGTTTACGGGCGCCCTGGGGATCATAGGCAGGGGTTTTGGTTTCACAGTATTCCGGATGGAGCTGATATACGTGGAAATCCTGGCCTTCGAGTCCCTGCCCCATCTGGGCAAGGGCCAGAATCTTTTCGTGGTTGTGGCATTTTTTAAGGGCCAGACGGACCTTTTCATTGTCCCAGGGTTTTTTATCCACGCGCATGCGCAGTACCCGTGCTGAGGCTGTGGGTGCTGTAAGGATCTGGGCCTTGGGATCATCTTTCATGGCCAGGTAGATGTCGGTACCGGCGATATCGGACATATCGATGAAATCAATGTCCCCGCTCTTCATGGCTGCGATCATGGGGGCGGTTTCCGTTCCCATGTCGATGAATTTCATATCGTCCAGATAGGGCAGCGGCTTCCCGTCAGCACCTTTGCCCCAATAGTCGGAACGAGCCTTGACGATGGCCATTTCACCTTCCCGGTACTCTTCCAGGGTGTAAGGACCGGTACCGTGGGGCGCCTTGAGGAAATCACCTTCAAAGGTCTTGTGGTTGAGAATCTGGGCCGGATACTGGAACAGATGCTCGGGCAGGGCGATTTCAGGCACTTTAAGATGGAGTTTCACCTGGTGGTCACCGGCTTTTTCGATACCGGTGGCATCCAGGTAGCCGCCGATCATCCCCTTCATGGAAGAGCCGACCTTATCGTCCAGCCACTGGTTCATGGTGAAGATAACGTCGTCCGAGGTGAAATCGTCACCGTTGTTGAACTTAATCCCCTTTCGGAGATTCAGGGTCCAGGTTTTCAGATCGTCACTGGCTTCCCAGTTTTCTAGGAGGTAGGGATGGGTGATATTCTTTCCGTCCGTATACGTCAGGTATTCAACCACCTGACGGGTGACGTTGGAGCCGGCGATCCAGGAATAGGTGGCCGGATGGGCGATTTTCTGCAGAGAGGTGGCCACCCTCAGGGTGCCGCCCCGTTTGATATTACCGGCAAAGGCGTTTTTCACCCAGCCGAGTCCCGCCATCTGGGTGGCGGTGAATGCGGAAACCCCCAACAGGGTCGACAGCCGGATAAACTCTCTTCTGGACAGTTTACCCTTTTCCATATCACTTTTAAGATCTTTTACTGCCGAGTGCATCTTGCGTGTCATATCTCCCTCCCTACTTTGATAATGATAACGAAACGTCTCCTAATACTTAAACTGTTGAACTATTTTCCGTACAAAATATTTTCATGTGAAATATGCGTGTATCATACACATCACACCAAATATTGCAATTTTTTTATTACTAGTATTTCCCTAACCTAAGTCCTAGCCGATAACGGAAAAGCTAGAATCCTGATTTATCTCCCTGTTTCGGCTGAAAAACCCGATATCAAGGGTCCGGTCCATGTACTTCATCTGATACTGATAGGGATTTTCATCATGGTCATTGCCTGCCTCACAATAATCAATGAGACCGGTCATGAAAGCCCCGACAACAGGCGCGTTCTTATACTGGTTGCCGGAGGTTCCGATGGCCAGGTAGAACCCGGGCAGATCAGATTTATCATAAATGGGGTACCAGTCATCGGTGACATCGTAAAGATCCACCAGTCCCTGGTTTTTATTGGGAATTCTCAGTTCAGGCACCCGCATGGCCACACGATAGGCTTGGGTTTTAAGCTGATCCGTAAAATTGAGGTTGTAATCGTCCGGGTCCACATATTCCAGGGGATCACATTTGGGTTCTTCACTGCCGATCAGCACGTGGTTGCCGGTTTCAGGACGGGTATACACACCGGTGTCGGAATCAGAGGTAATGGGGGCTTCCGCCTCCCAGTCCACGCCTTCCGGTGCCGGCACGTGGGCCACCTCAACACGAAGTGCACGGGTAGTAATTTTCATCTTATCCGCCACCCCGGCCATCTCGTTGATCTGGCTGGAATGGGGTCCGGCCACATTGATCACCACAGGCGCTTTAAATGTTCTGCCGCCTTCCACTTCGACACCGGCGGCCCGGCCGTTCTCTTTCAGGATGCCGGTTACCCTGGTATTAAAAAGGAAATCCGCACCAACAGCCCGGGCCGCCACCTCTACGTTGTGGGTGGACTGTTTAGGATCGCTGACAAATCCGGATTCCGGTACGTACACCGCGCCGTTGATGGAAGGCCCTGTGGCTTCACCGAATCCGTCTTCGTCCATCCGTCTCTGGGGATGAAAGGAACGGAGATCCGGGTTGGGCAGGTATTCTTTCATCTGTTCCGGGGTGAGTTCCAGGTAGCCTACACCGAGTTCATCCAGGGATTCCATGACGGGTTTCAGATTTTTGTTCAGCTCGGATTTAAACACCATGGCACCGGTGTTTTTGTAATAGGCCATGCCTTCGGGATCGGTCACTTTAAGATACCGTTTCCAATCCAGCCAGTAGTAATACCCTTCCCTGGCCAGGGCCACCCCTTCAGGAGAAGAGTAATACAGACGGATAATGGCGCAGGAACCGGCGGTAGAACCGCACCCGGATCCGCCCAACTTATCAATACTCAATGTCTTTTTACCCTGCTTTGCCATCTCATAGGCGATACAATTGCCGATGATTCCGGTACCGATGATAATGGCGTCATAGTTCTGTTCTGTCATGGTCTATCCTTTTTCTAGTTTTGCGCGGATCTCTTTTTCCCCTTCTTTCCTGAGGCGGTC
The DNA here is from genome assembly GCA_022361315.1 of Desulfobacterales bacterium. The sequence goes on along the minus strand of JAKSBB010001139.1, from coordinate 6,677 downwards.
GAGTTCGGTTAATACTTTATCGCTTAAGGGTTCCGGGGTATGGGTGTCAAGGATCATCTGGATTTCATCTTTGACCCGGTCCTCCATGGTGGGCCGTCCTGCGGATTCCCAGGCGGAGATACTCTGGAGATTCATGAGGTTGGTCGCCCAGAGTTCATTCTTAAAGTTTTCCATGGTGTGCTTTTGTCCCAGGAAATGGCCGGCAGGTTTGACATTTTCAATGACCTCCCGGGCAAGGGTCTCACTGTTTACGGTAATCCCTTTTGTAAACCGCTTGGCCATTCCGATGGTTTCGTTACCCAGTACCAATTGTTCCAGGGAACAGGCCATACCGGCCGCCATGTACCCCACATCGTGGATCAGATTCAGCTTTGACATGGCCTGGGTAATAATGGAAAATGTGGAATCCACACCGGCCTGCACATCCAGGCGTTTGGCATCGGTGGCACCGGCAAGGCCCCATGAGGGCAGATTAAAAGACTGGGCAACTTCAGCCTGGGCAATAAGGGCCAGGCTGTTTTCAGGCGCCCCCATGGTCATCAGCGCCGTTCGCATATCCAGAATACCTGCATTGCCGCTCATGGATACCGGACAGCCTCTTTTCCGAAGCTGTGCAATGGAGATATGGATCATAGCTTCGGCAGTCATCTGGGTGACGACGCCTGCCAGAGTGACGGGGCCTGTGGCACCGGCCTGGACCGTTGATCCGGGAATCTGGGGCATAAACCGGTCGGCAGCCACAAATATCCGGTTGATCACATCATCCGGGAAATGGAGGGGGGCGATGGCTTCGGGATATGCGATAATATAAGGTTTCTCGCTGAGGGCCTCCTGTCCGCCGGCCACCACGGCAGCCATTTCATATACATACTCACACCCCAGGGCGGAGTAACAGAGAAATACCGAGGGTTTCACCGTATTTTTCAGCATAGCTGGAATCTCATAGAGTTCCGCCGTATCCGCCGGTACATCCTGGGCCGTGCCCATGGGCATGACAAAATCGATATTGGGCAGGTAATCAGCAACTTTGGCCCCCCATTCAATATCCTGAATGGTGGTGGGTCTGATTTCGCCGGTGAAAGCATCCCGGGTATTTGGAGACCCGGTAGAGGTGCCGAAGTAAGAATTTTCTCCCTCCACCTGCATGGCGCGGCGACCTTCCCGGTCATAGATGGTCCAGCCTTTGGGCACAGTCACCAAGCATTCCTGGACGATGTACCGGGGGATTCTGATATTATCTCCCGCCACCTTTGCCCCGGCCTGCTGCATCATCTTGTGGACGCCTTTGTGGGTACATTTAAACCCGACCTTTTCTACGACGTCAAAGGCGGCCTGACGGATTTCGTATATCTGATCTTCGGTAAGTATATTCAGTCCCACGGACCGGTTGCTTGAATGTGCTGACTGGATCACGGTATAGTCCTCCGCTATTTGTTATGCAGACGGTGTATATTTCTTACTGGTGACAACCTGTATCATGAAAGAATATTGAAATCAACAACCTATTTGGACAGAACAGCAATTAATCAAAATATAAAATCAAAAACAAAAACTGATATATCAAAACGATTCATAGAAAGTAGCCCTTGAATTTACCCGGGGGCAGAGGCACCCAGATGCCAGAAACTGGCCTCCTCCTCCATGATACGCTCCATGATCAGGTACTTTCCATTGGCCAACTCCTTCTGCATGGCCTTTATGGCACCACCCAAGTCCCTGGCTTTCAAGCGTTCGAGCATTCTGGAATGGATATCGATCATCTCGGTTCCCGGATTACTCATCACCATGAAGCGTGCCAGCCGGTCATGGAGATGCCCCACCTGGAGAGCCAGCTCGTGGTTACCGGAGAACTCCGCAAGCATCACATGAAAATTTCGGTTCTCGTCGGTATACCGGATAAAGGACTCGGTTTTGTCATCGGTGTAGCCCTTGTGAATCTCTTCAAGGGTCCGGATCTGCTCGTCCGTTATTTTCTTTACGACCCGTTCCACCACGGCCAATTCCAGAATGCCTCTCAGATCCATCATATCATTGAGCTCTTTCAGGGTGACCAGGGTGACATAATATCCGGATCTGGGTTTAATGGTGATCAACTCTTCCTGGCTGAGCATCTGAAGGGCATCCCGGACAGGGGTCACCGAGGTGCCGAATTTTTCTTTCAGACGATCAATTGACAGGCGTTCACCGGGTTTACGTTCACCGCTGATAATCTCGGCCCGGATGGAATTGTAAATTGTCTGTTTCGCTGCATCTGTGGGTTTTGCGGCCATTCATTTTCTCCTGGGGAAGGGGGTGATCAATTAAACTGTTCATATAACAGGAGGAAAATATTCTCAACAACCTTTTACTTTTTCGAATTAAACCTGAGTTCTATAATCTCTCCCAACACCACATAAAGCGACTAAGTTCCATATTGATATATCAAAACATAAAACTAAACACTTCTATCCAACATTCTATTGACAAAGGCGACATTTCGTCCTATCAAAATGAAGATATCACACTTTGAGGAGAGCCCCATGACCGACGCACTCAAAAAAATCCACCAGGCATCCATCCGTATTCTCGAAGAAATCGGTATCCGGATTCACCATTCCGGTGCTTTAAAACGGCTTAAGGAAAAAGGCATCCGGATAGAAGACGACATCGTCTTTTTCACCGAAAGCCAGGTCATGCACTGGGTTGACAAAGCCCCTGGGCGTTTCACTCTGTATGCCAGGAACAGCGACTATAATTTCCTCATCGGAGGCAATCGTACTACCTATGCCACCGGATATGGCACCCCCACCATCGTGGAAGCAGACGGTAGCCGGAGGCCGGCCCTGATGTCGGATTTTCTTGATTTTGCCCGCCTGGTCCATACATCCTCCTATTTCAATATCAACGGCGGTATTCTGGTTCAGCCTTCGGATATCCCGGCCGACCTGAGTCAGATCCTGATGACCTACGCCACACTCACCCATTCCGACAAATGTTTGATGGGGTTACCCGGCAGCCCGGAAGAGGTGGTGCATATCATGGAGATGGCAGCTATTGCGAATGGGGGAACGGACACACTGAAGCAGCGCCCTCACGTGCTGACCATGATTTCCACCATCAGTCCCCTCCAGATTGATCGCCTTGCACTGGACTCAATGATGACCTGCGCCAGCTACAATCAACCGCTGATCATATCACCGGCACCGGCGGCCGGACTTACCGGTCCGGTGACCATGGCCGGCAACGTTTCCCTGGCCAATGCCGAGGCCCTGGCCTGTATTGCCGTGGCCCAGATCCTCAAAGAAGGGCTGCCCGTCATTTACGGCCTCCAGTCCTATGCCGCGGATATGCAGAGCGGCCAGATTTCCATCGGTTCGCCCGGGTATTCCATCCAGGCCAAATACTGCGCCGGGATGGCACGAATGTACGGCCTGCCCAGCCGCACAGGCGGCACCAACACAGATGCAAAAGGGGTTTGCGCCCAGAGCGGGTATGAATCCATGATGTCCATGATGTCCGCCTGCCAGAACGGGGTCAACCTCATCGTTCACAGCGCAGGTATACTCGATTCATATGGTGCCAGCTCATTTGAGAAGTTCATCTGCGACCTTGAAGTGATCAGCATGGTGGAGGCATATCTTTCGGACATGACCCATGACCCCGAAGATTTTGCCTTTGATGCCATTAAATCAGCCGGTATCGGCGGCCAGTTCCTCACCTCTCCCCACACTGCCCAACGCTGCCGGACCCACTCCTGGCATCCGACCATCGGATCGCGGGGATTTGCCGCAAGCGATGATCCGAACCGCGCGATAATGGAAAATTGTCAGAAAGAAAAAGAAAAGATGCTTGAAAGATACACCAGGCCGGAGTTAGAAAAAGAGACAGAAGATTGTCTCCGGGACTACCTGATTAATAGGGCCGGCGCTCCCAAAGAACTTGTGGAACGTATCGATAAGCGTTGAAACACTCCGAAAAATCTTAACCTTTCAAAAATAGGGCAGCTAAGAATGGAGCCCCCCTATTTACCCGGGCAATAATCTATTGTACTCGGAAGACATACCATGGTAACGTCTTCTTACTACCACACCCACAGATAATACGTGACCATTAGTGCGCGACCATCCTGACAGAAACAGCGAAACGTAAACCGAATAAACCCGATAGAGGGACGTTATGGTATGTTTAAAGCGTTTCAGACGAACGGCCTTATTCCTATTCACTATAGGGGTAACAGTCATCTTACCCCCATGGATTCCCGCAGCAGATCTGTCTATTCTTACCCTGGAAGAACCACCGCAGAATTTCACCGACAGTTCAGGCAAACTCACCGGCCTCTCAATAGACATTGTCAAAGAGATCCAGAACCGGATCGGCAATAAGACCCCCATAAAAGTCTACCCGTGGAAGCGCGCCTATTTGAAAGCCTTAAAAGAGCCCAATGTCGTATTGTTCACCGCAGCCAGGACGCCGGCACGGGAGGACAGGTTTCACTGGATTACCCTGGTAAACCGGAACGCCTGGCAGTTCTTTGCAAAAAAAGGGGAAAGGATTAAAATATCCCATTTGGACCAGGCAAAAAATGTAGAGGCCATCGGGGTACTCCGGGGCGGTGCCAGAGAGGCCCTGCTTAAAACCAAAGGATTTACCAACCTGTCTCCGGTTGCCGCGCACATTCAAAATATCAAAAAACTGGTGTCAGGACGGATAGACTTGATGTTTTATGCGCCCACCGGTGCGGCCCAGACGTGCAGGAACGCAAACATTCCCTTCTCGGATCTTTCCCCAGTATTCACCGTTTCCGTTATAGAAGCCTATATTGTCATGTCGAAAAACGGCACACCGGATCACAGGGTGCGGCAATGGAAGACGGCAGCCGACAACATTAAGGCAGACGGCACCTATGGCCGGATTGCCCGCAAATGGCAGGCGTACATGTACCGCGTGAACCACCTGTCCACTTTTATTGAAGACGGCGGTCTCAATCTCTGGGCCCCGGCCCCCCACCAATAAAAAAGCCCCCGGCACACCAGCGGTGCGGGAGCTTTTCTATATCATTTTCCTGATACAGCCTAATCCATTGGACGCCCTTCTTCAACACCGTGGCAGGCAACAAAGCTGCCGTTGGGCAATTCGTTGAGCGCCGGCACTTCCTGGGAACAACGGTCATTGGCAAAGACACATCTGCCGTGGAAAACACAGCCCGTGGGCAAGTTCACCGGAGTCGGCACTTCGCCTTTCAGCTTGATGTGTTTGGCCTTTTTCTCACCCACCTTGGGAATGGCGGAGAGCAATGCCCGTGTATAGGGATGCCTGGGCTCATAAAATAGATCATGGGCCGGGGCCAGTTCGCAGAGGGTGCCCAGGTAAAGCACGGCCACCCGGCTGGAGATGTGATGGACCACGGACAGGTCATGGGTGATGAACAGGTAAGTCAGGTCCATCTTCTCCCTCAACTCCATGAGCAGGTTGAGAATCTGCGCCTGGATGGAAACGTCCAGGGCGGAAACCGGTTCGTCGGCCACGATGAACTGGGGGTCCAGAATCAGGCCGCGGGCGATGGAGATTCTCTGTCTCTGTCCGCCGGAAAACTCATGGGGATACCGGGTGATCCAGGCGGGATCCACCCCCACCTTTTCCATGACGTCGGCGATTTTATCCCCGGCTTCGGCGCCGGTCATCTTGGGGTTGTGAAACCTCAAGGGTTCTTCCAGGGTCTGCCGCACCGTCTTCCTGGGGTTCAGGGAGGCGTAGGGGTCCTGGAAGATCATCTGCATCTTCCGGCGGTAGGGCATCCACTGCTCATGGCTGAGGTTGTCGATGCGGTTTCCCTCGTAATAGACTTCCCCTGAGTTGGGGGGGTGCAGGCCCATGATGACCCGGGCCAGGGTGGATTTGCCGCAGCCGCTCTCCCCCACCACGCTCAGGGTTTCCCCCTTGTTCACGTAGAGGGAGACGTTGTTCACGGCCTTTACGGTTGTTTTCTCCAGGTGAAATCCGCCTGAAAAACTGATCTGGTCCAGGAGCCCGCCGGAAATATCAAAATGCTTTACCACATCGTTGATGGTAACCAATGGTGTCTGAGTATTCATGTGATATCCTTTAGCTATTTCATATGGCAGGCTGCCATAACGCCGTTTTCTTTCAGTTCCAGCACCGGGGTCTTTTGGGTGCAGATCTCCTGCCGCAGCTCACACCTGGGATTGAATGCGCACCCCGGCGGGATGGCCGTCAGCGTCGGCATCATGCCCGGGATCTGCCGGAGTTCCTCCCCCGGCGGGATGGAGCCGGGGATGGAGCCGATCAGGCCGATGGTGTAGGGATGCACCGGGTTGTGCACCACCTGGTCCGTGGGGCCGTATTCGATGATCTTTCCGGCGTACATCACGGCAATCTTCTCGGTCACCTGGGAGACCACGCCCAGGTCATGGGTGATGAGGATCAGGCCCATCTTCTCATTGTCGCACAGCTCCTGGAGCAGGTCCATGATCTCGGCCTGGATGGTCACGTCCAGGGCGGTGGTGGGCTCGTCCGCGATGATGATGGCCGGGTCGGCCAGCAGGGAGATGGCGATGATGATGCGCTGGCGCATGCCCCCGGACAGCTCATGGGGGTATTGGTCCAGGCGCTGTTCCGGTGAGGGGATATGGACTTTCCGCAGCTTGTCCAGGGCAATTTCCCGGGCGTCTGCCTTGGAG
>JAKSBB010000484.1 GCA_022361315.1 Desulfobacterales bacterium | reverse complement strand
TGGGAAAAAAAGAAAAGGCCAAGCTGGCTGTGGTACTTTGCGCCGCTTACCTTCACGATATCGGAATTAAGAATGCGGAGGAAAAGTACAACTCCGCTGCAGCCAAATACCAGGAGCAGGAAGGTCCGCCAGTGGCCAGAGAGATCCTGGAAGGCCTGGGGGCCAAGCCCCCATTGGTGGAAGAGGTCTGTGATATCATCGGCCGCCACCACAGTCCCAAAGAAGAGGAAGACATCAACTTCAAAGTGCTTTACGACGCGGATATGCTGACCAACATGATGGAATGCGAAGGCAAAGCGGAAGTGGATGCGGATGAGTTCTCCAAAAAGATCGACCGGCTCTACCTGACGGAATCGGGCCGGACCCTTGCTAAAGATATTTTGATGAAAGACATATAAATAAGGTAATTAACAGGGCTGAAACGGCGCCTAAGGGCTGCAAAGAAACCTGGAGGAGATATAAAATGAAAGTACTTCGTAAGATAATCGAAATTGATGAAGAAAAATGTGACGGCTGCGGCAACTGTGTTCCCTCCTGTGCCGAAGGGGCCATTGAAATTATTGACGGCAAGGCCAAGGTGATTGCGGACAAGTACTGCGACGGCCTGGGCGCCTGCCTGGGGGAATGCCCCCAGGATGCCCTGCACATTGTTGAGCGGGAAGCGGATGAGTTTGACGAGGAAGCTGTGGAAGAGCTGCTGAAAAAACAGGCGGCCGAGAAAGCTGCGACGGGTATACAGGCCGCTCCCAAGGCCGGTGGTTGCCCCTCTGCAGCCCTTAAAACCTTTCCCACCGCGGATGCCCCGGCAGATCACGACTGCCAGTGCGCCTCCAAGGCCAAGCCCATCACCAGTGGTGGCCCTTCAGCCCTGGGACACTGGCCTGTTCAGATCCGCCTGGTGCCTGCAGGCGCCCCCTTTCTGAAGGATGCCGATCTTCTGATCGCAGCGGACTGCGTACCCGTGGCTTACCCCTCCTTTCACAAGGACTTTCTCAGCGGCAAAGCCGTAATGATCGGCTGCCCCAAGTTCGACGATGCAGAAGGCTATATTGAAAAGCTCGCCGACGTGTTTGCCCGGTCCGGTATCAAGTCCGTTACTTCGGTCATCATGGAAGTGCCCTGCTGTTCAAGCATGACCGTGATCATCAAAAAGGCCATGGAGAAATCCGGTATGGACATTCCCTATGAAGAGGTGGTGGTTTCCGCCAGAGGGGAAATCCTCTCGTGATATGGGAAAAAGACGCGGATGCCGCCATTAAGAAGGTTCCCTTCTTTGTCCGGAAAAAGGTGCGAAAAAAAGTAGAAACCTTTGTATCGGAAAAAGGGGGGGACCGGGTCACCCTGGGAGATGTCCAGGCCCTGAAGAAGAAGTTCCTGTCCAAGGGCGGCATGGAAAGCGAGATCAAAGGCTATGATGTCTCGGCCTGTTTCGGCGGGGAAGGGTGCCCGAATTCCGTGGTTCCTTCAAAGCAGTTGATCCTGGATATCGAAGCGCTGATGGAAGAGGCGGATATCCTGAGCTTTCTGAAATCGGAAGTGAAGGGAGACCTTAAGTTCCACCATGAATTCAGGGTCTCCATCTCCGACTGCCCAAATGCCTGTTCCCGTCCCCAGATTACGGATATCGGCATCATCGGTGCCGCCCTTCCCGGCATCACCACCGAACCCTGCTCGGACTGCGGGGCCTGTGTGGACGCCTGCAAAGAAGGGGCTGTGGTTCTGGGAGATATGGGACCTGAGATTGATGCGGAAGCTTGCCTTGCCTGTGGAAAGTGCATGCGGCTCTGCCCCACCGGCACCCTTGATACGGCGGAATCCGGCTACCGGGTGTTGCTTGGCGGGCGGTTGGGCCGCCATCCCCGGCTGGGGATGGAAGTGCCGGGTATCCTGTCCCATGACGAGGTGCTGGATGTTGTTCGGCGCTGCCTGGAATTTTACAAGACCCATTCCAGAGGTGGGAAGCGGTTTTCCCATGTGCTGGAATCCACGTCCCAGATTCTGTGAATTAAGTTTAGATCAGAGAAAAGGCAATTTGCAGGCCATGCAAATTGCCTTTTTTATTTATCCTGTTATAACTATGCGATAGCCGGTGGCAACAGCCAGCGGAGCCATAAAGCCAGGAAAATCAGGATTAAACATGCCCAGAACCTCAATGAACGAAGCGGAGATCGCACGGACCAAAGAGAAAATTCTGGATATCTCT
>JAKSBB010000163.1 GCA_022361315.1 Desulfobacterales bacterium | reverse complement strand
TCCGCCCGGTCGGCGGCCTTCCCATTACATTATTCGTAACAGTGGCCGATCAAATACCGATCGGGTTCCCTGCCCGCAAAGGCGGCCAGGGGGGAGTCACAGCGGCGGGACCGCTCCCGATTCTAACGGGATTCCCTATTAAGTCTTGCTGACACTTGTAAATCTTATTTTTTGTATATCACCTGTGAATTTAGCGAACAGATTGCGTCCATTGCAAAATTATGTCGCCAATTTCATTTGAGTTCGATTTACATAATTAACATAATAAAGTCAATGTTTTTGGGGTAGGAATGGCGTGATACAGGTGATTTTAAGTTGGAATTATGAACCTATCCATACGTATCTTGTATGGTGTTCATACTATTTATACAGATTGATATTCATCAGGATTTAAGAAGATGAGACATTATTAAAATAATCATACTTCTATTGTAAGGAAGTGTGGAAAAGGGGGTGAGACTTGTGGGAACCCGGCAGTAAGGAGAGCCGCCTTTTCAAGCAAAAAAAAACAAAATTATGGCATTAACCGGTATGTAAAATTCATAGCATTGTTTTTTAGTCGCTTCGATGTTCTTTAAGTCCTCCTCCCCCCTCTCCGGCAACGAATAAAGGGGATGATTCGTTGTTTCATGCCGGGGATGGGAAATAAAAAACCCCGGACCATTAGATAATGTCTGGGGTGCCCTGATTTATCCTCAGATAAAAACATGTCTTTCCCAAACTCCCGGGGATTGACGCGTTATGGTATTTCATCCAGGCAGGTCTTCTGACTTACGGATCATTCTAATAACTGCACCTTCCCGGCCTTACGGTCAGTGGTTTTTTGCAGTCTTCGTCCCCGATTACAGCGGCGGGCCCGTCCCTGATTCAAACAGGATTCCCTATTGTGCTTTAAAAAAAGCACCTGGATAATATCTCTCTTAGTCGCAAATCATGGAGGTTGTCAAGTATTTTGTTTATTTGTGATTTTTCCCCGGAAAATGGATTCAGAGGCAGCCACTCTATGGAATTTGAAAAGAAAGCATTCTGTCTAATATCGGTCGCTTTTGATCATTCGGGAGCAACCACAATATGCTGGGGTGCCAAGGAATTCCATCCATGAGCCCAGTGGTATGTTAATAGAGTATAAACCTGAATTCTTGAAGATCTGGTTGACACATTAATTTCATAAAGAAAAATTTTCGAAGCGCTCGTTTTAAATCTTGTATAAAAGCAAGAAGATGATAGCGATCTTAAAATCCGAATAGGTTATAGTGCTATATTACTTATTGACTATGATGAAAAATTTGACTATAAGCAACGATCCTTTATTCAAGGATCTGCTCCCCAGTAGCTCAGTTGGCAGAGCAATTGGCTGTTAACCAATGGGTCCGCGGTTCAAGTCCGTGCTGGGGAGCCAACCCGATCAAGCATATCCCGAGAGCTTCCGCTTTCGGGATTTTTTTAGTTTTAAAGGCCTTCCCACCCTTTTACCCCAATCGTTAGCTGTAAAGAAATCAAGCGCAGAATATTTTTCATTCAATTTCTTGGCCTATTTGGGGCACTCAATAACTGAACAGAAATATCCATCCGCACTTTACCCATATCAACCAGTGACATATCGGCAGCATTAAAAGAATCGGAGATGGAAGTTTTATTTGTTATGGTGCATCATCTCCTGTAGGGTGAAGTGATGATCCGCTTAAAGAATAGCTTTAGTTGGTACTTTCTTAGAACTCTTCCTTACGGGCTGCGCTTGTTTTATGAAAATAAATTTTGAATTTGACCAATCCGATGTCAAAGTGACTGTAGGCTGTCTGGTGCTGGCCGTTGTGATTTTCATAATTGATTCATTGATTCCCCTGGGGGTAGCCGGAGGGGTGCCGTATATCCTTGTCGTTTTGATCTCCCTTTGGTCTCGCAATAAGCGAATGCCTATTTATATGGCTGTTGTGGGATCGGTTTTCACAATAATCGGATTCCTGATATCCCCTGCCGGAGGTGAGTTCTGGCAGGTCATTACCAATCGTCTGCTCGCCCTTTTTGCCGTCTGGGTGACCGCTGTCCTGGGCATCCAGAGAATGTCCATCTATGATGAAAAGGAAGCGGCTTTACAGGAGGTTAAACAGCTCAGCGGACTGCTTCCCATCTGTTCCCAGTGTAAAAAAATCAGGGATGATAGGGGTTATTGGAATAATCTGGAGGCCTATATAGAAACACATTCCGATGTGTTTTTCAGCCACAGCTTGTGCATGGATTGCTCTGATGAACTTTACGGTAACGAACCCTGGTACAGGAAAATGAAGGAGAAACAGAAAAGCAGCGAGTAGCTAAACCGTTACCCCCGAAGCCGCACACATCGTACCACCGTCGAACTCAGATCGGGAAAGTGATTTCCTCCCTTCGAACCATGAAATGTTCTGATTTGATTGCCACCAAAATGCCCTGTTTGGGGCAGGATTTTTACGGCCATTGTGTATTTTAATAAGGTTTCTAAAAATCTATTTGGGCGGAACTATGAAAAATAAGATACTTTTCTGGACAGGCACTATTTTTTTTATACCCCCTGTGGGGTGGATGATGTTTTGCTGGGCCATAGGGCTTTGGACCTTTGGTGAGTTGGTGCAGGTGGCACTTTCTCCGTTTTTGTGGGGCTATCTGGTGGTATTCAATTCAGGGGTTGCTTTCTATGTGATCCGTCGGCTTTCCGAACTGGACGGATATATCCGCGACGGGGGTGGAGAGTTGAGCCGTATGCAGAAAATTACTGCGGGGTTTCCCACCCATATCATAGGCCTGAATCTCATTTATTGCATTCTGGGCCCCTGTTTTGCCATGGTGAACCAGTCATTTGACCGGGTTGAATTTATCCTGGGGGAGATATCAGGTGTCCCGTTTATCATACTTTTCAGTTTCCCGTTTATGATCCTCATGACGACGGAGCTTGAAAAAATGACGAAAGACCTGCCGTTTTCAGATAAGCATGCCCCTTTGTCTTTCAGAAAAAAGCTATACCTGACGGTTTTCAGTACCTGCAGCGGCATCATGTTGATTTCCATCGTTGTCTGTTTTGTTGTGCTGCATGAAAACAGGTCGTCTTCAATCTCTGAAATCATGATGATTCTGGTGAAAAAGGAATTGGCCTTTTCATGCTTTGCCGGGGCCATCGCCATCATCAATATCGTATTTTTCGGTACTAAATTGCAGAAGGCCTTATCCGGGGCGACTGAACTGGCCACCAATATCGCTGAAGGTAAGCTGGACAACGGCAGGCTGGAGGTTCATTCAAAGGATGAACTGGGCCGTTTAGCTGCCAGCCTCAATACCATGCAGGAAAACCTGGTGAATATGATTCGGGATGTGGCAGCCGGTACCCAGACGCTGGCAGTATCAGCCGAAAGTCTTTCTTCGGTTTCCGGCCGGATATCATCCCGGTCCGGACAGACCAGTGAGAAATCTGAAAACCTTCTGGCTGCGGCCCTGCAGGTGGCCGAAAACATGGATGCTGTATCTTCAGCCACACGGGAAGCCCTTTCGAATACCCGGCTTATCGTTACGGCCACAACTGAAATGGACAGTACCATTAGCGAAATTGCCGGCAATGCCGCCTCGGGGAGGGATACAACTGCCATGGCGGTAGAAGAGGCGGGAGCCGTATCACGGAAAATAAACGAGCTGGGCCGTTCGGCCATTGAAATCAGCCAGGTGACCGATACCATAGCGGATATATCGGAGCAAACTAACCTCTTGGCACTGAACGCCACCATTGAGGCAGCCCGGGCCGGAGAGGTGGGCAAGGGATTTGCCGTGGTGGCGGGGGAGATTAAGGCGCTGGCTCAGCAGACTGCGGAGGCCACGGATGAAATAAACGCGAAGGTATCCGGAATTCAGCATATCACGGGGGAGTCCGTGGCTGCTATTGAAGCCATTGTCAGTGTGATTGACGAAATTAACCATATTGTCACCACCGTTGCTGCTGCCATGGAAGAGCAGAGTGCGGCCACCCGGGAAATCTCACAGAATGTGGGTCATGCGGCTTCCAGGGTGACTGCAGTTGATGATAAGGTGAGTGAAACATCCGCTTTGACGGTCGGTTTAAAGGACGATATTTCAGAAGTGGGTGGTGTGGCCCGGGACCTGGATTCCGGAGCCGTACAGCTCAATTCAAATTTAGAAGGTCTCTCCAGCCTTTCCGGCACCCTGAAGGGGATGGTGGGGCGATTCTCCCTGTAGCCGGATAATTCAATTAAGTATTTCGAAACCTTAGAAAAACCAGAAATAAATTTTCATTTGCATTTTGTCACCGACCGGTGATATGCTTGTGAGCATGGCTAAAAATGAAATAAGAATTCGGGATAAAGCAATCACAAGCCGGCGGTTGATCGCTGCCGTGGGCAGTCTGCTTGCACGGGAAGGATTCAAGGGGATCGGGGTCAATGCCGTGGCCAGGGAGGCCGGGGTGGATAAGAAATTGATCTACCGGTACTTCGGCGGATTGCCCGGATTGATTGAGGCCTTTGGGAAGGAGGGGGATTTCTGGCCGTCGGTGCTGGAACTGGCCGGTGGAGATCTCCAGGCGTTTGGGCGGATGTCTCTGGAAGACAGGTTATCGGCCTCTTCCCGGCATTTTATTGCTGCCTTACGGCGGCGGCCTTTGACCCTGGCGATTATGGCCTGGGAGGTGGTGGAGGCCAATGAATTGACCCGGGAGTTGGAGGCGGTCCGGGAAGAACGGGCCATGGATTTTTTCCGGATGTTTTTTGCGTCAGAGCTTCCGGGAGTGGATGTGCAGGCCGGGATGATGGTGGTCGGGGCTGCACTGAACTACCTGTTGATCCGGTCTGATCATATCGATATTTACGGGGGATTGGGGTTGGCAACGGATGAAGACTGGGAGCGGATTGCGGCTGCTATCGATATGCTTATCAGAGGAATCATCAGGTAATATATTTTTTTACCAAAAAAGTCACCAATTGGTGACAAGGTGGGGTCATGGATCGAAGAGAATTTATCAGGCAGGGGGCTGTAGCCTCTATGCTTCTTGGGACGGGGCTTGTGGGGTTCGGGTGTTCACGGAATTTGAGGGAGGAAATTGTCGGGCCGGATGTCGCGGCAACAGGGAACGGAAGTGCATTAGCCCCCTGGGGATGGGAGATTCTCTATTACGCCTCCCTTGCTCCCAGCGGGCACAACAGCCAACCCTGGTTTGTGCGGGTGGAATCGGAAGATGTCTGGGTGGTGGGATCGGACCCGCGCAGATGGTTGCCGGCAGTGGATCCGGATAACCGGGAGGCCTTGATTTCCATCGGTACATTTCTGGAAAATCTGGTGCAGGCGGCAGCCAAAAATGGATTTGAGGCCCAGGTGGAGGTACTGGCGACGAAACGATACGAACAGGACGTCGCGCGTGTCCGTTTGAAAAAGGGGAAGGTTAAGGATATTCCTCTGGAACGGCTCACCACCCGGCGGACCCTGAAGACCGGATTGCTTCCCCGGGAGATCCGGGCAGCGGATATCCGGCAGATGGAAGCGCTTGCCGGCGGCGGTCTGTACTACTTTCCCATGGCATCGGAGCACGGGCAACTGATGGCGGAGGCTGCGCTGGAGAATTTTAAAATTCAATTTGAAAATAAGGCCGCCATGGCGGAGGCGGTCTCCTGGACCCGGTTGTCCGATAAGGATGCGGCGAAATTCAGGGACGGCTTAACGCCGGATGGTATGGAAATCCATGGACTGGCCGGTTTTTGGGTACGGCATTTCATGGATGTGGCCGAGGTCAGCGGGAAAGCCTGGCGGGATGGGGCCGTGGATAAACTGGCCGGGCAGGCCCGGGAAGGTGCCGGCTGGCTGGTGATTACAAGTCCGGGGAAAAAAGTCGTGGACTTAATAGAGGCCGGCAGACGGTTTCAGCGCATGGCATTGATGGCCAGAGAGATGAATATCGCCCTCCATCCCATGACCCAGACCCTGGAAGAGCCCCATGGCAAACGGCAGATCCGTGAAAATCACAGCCCCGGTATGACTCCCCAGTTCATGCTGCGGGTGGGGTATGTGGATGATTATCCCGATCCCGTGTCGCTCCGGCGGCCGGTATCCTGGTTTCTGGCTTGATCGGTAGAAAGTCTCCCGGCAGCCCCGGCTGCCGGAAGACCTAAGGTCTACTTGATGATTTCCAAAGGCTTGGGCACATTCTGCCAGTCCTTTTCCGCCGCCTGGATAGGCGTGATGGCAACGGTGTTGATGATGTCCGCCACCAGACAGCCCCGGCTCAGGTCGTTCACCGGTTTGTTCAGGCCCTGCAGCATGGGGCCCACGGCCATGGCGCCGGAGGACCGCTGGACGGCCTTGTAGGTGTTGTTGCCGGTGTTGAGATCCGGAAAGATCAGCACGGTGGCGCGTCCGGCTACAGGTGAGTCCGGAAGCTTGGTTCTGGCCACGTTGGGTTCCACGGCCGCATCGTACTGGATGGGTCCTTCGATGAGGATATCCGGCCGTTTGCTTCTGACAATTTCCGTGGCTTCCCGGACCTTGTCCACATCCTTGCCTTTACCCGAGGTGCCGGTGGAGTAGGAGAGCATGGCCACCCGGGGTTCAATGCCGAACATGGTGACGGAATCTGCGGAGGTGATGGCAATTGCGGCCAGCTCTTCCGCATTGGGATCCGGGTTGATGGCGCAGTCTCCGTAGGCCAGGACCTTTTCCGCAAGACACATGAAGAATATGCTGGAAACCGGAGTGGTTCTGTTTTTGGCCTTGATGATTTCAAAAGAGGGCTTGATGGTGGCGGCGGTACTATGGGCCGAGCCGGAAACCATCCCGTCCACATGACCCAGGTGAACCATCATGGTGCCGTAGTAGTTGACGTCGCAGATCCGGTCCCTGGCGTTCTCAAGGGTCATGCCCTTGTGTTTCCTCAACTCGTAGTATTCTTTGGCATAGGCGTCCAGATTCGGTGACCGCAGGGGGTCTATGATTTCCATCTCACCCATACGCAGACCCAGTTTTGCGATTTTGTTCTGGATGGTCTTTTCATTGCCCAGCAGGGTGACGTCCACAATTTCTCTTCTCAGCAGGGTTTCCACCGCCCGCAGCATCCGGTCTTCCGTGCCTTCGGGCAGGACGATACGTTTCTTAAAGGTTCTGGCCTTGCAGAGCAGATCGTACTCGAACATTTTTGGCGTAACAATGGTGGAATCGGTAGTGATCACCTTGTTGCCGAGCTTGTCGATGTCGATATGCTGTTCGAACAATGCCAGGGCCCGGGTAATTTTTCGCTCATCATAGGGGGAGATATCCGCCTGGAGTTTTTCCACCTTCACTGCGGTCTGAAAGGTATCGTCCGCAACACTGAGCAGGGGGACCATGCCGGAAAACCCCTGGATCAGGTCCCAGATGGGTTTTTCAGGTTCAAGGCCGCCGGTGAGAATGATACCGGAAATATTTTCGATGGAGGCGGAGGACAGGGTGGCCATGCAGGCCACGATGACGTCGGCCCGGTCTCCGGGGGTGATGATCAGGGTGCCGTGCTCAATGCGGGACAACAGGTTTCTCAGCTGCATGGCCGCCACGGTGAACTGACGGGCATGCCGGTAAAGCTGTTTGTGGCCGCAGAGTACTTTGGCATCCAGGGCGTCCGCCACCTCGCTCAGGGTAGGTTTGCCCAATACCTCTTCTTCGGGAACGGCATAAACCAATTGATTTTCAAACCGGCCGGTGGCGTGAAAGTGATCTAAAATGTCATCTTTCTCATCCGGGGCCACCCGGTTGATGATGGTGCCGATGACGTTACACCCTTTGCTTTCCAGGGATTCCAGCGTCAGGCTGGTGAGCATGGAGACCTCTTCCATGGGTTTTTCATTGGCAGCCGCCACCAGAAGTACCGGACAGGACAGGTTTTTTATGATGGTGGCGTTAATGTCAAATTCCACACCGGCCGTGGAGGATACGAAATCGGTTCCCTCACAGAGGATGAATTCACACTCCTGATGGGCTTCGTTGTACTTTTCGATGATCCGGTCCAGCACCTCCCCTTTTTTTCCCATGGAGAGCAGGCGGTCGGCCTCGGCCTGGGTGATGCCGTACATTCTCTCATAGGGGCGGTCAAGGTTGAACTGGCTTGACATCAGCTCGATATCCAGATCCCACTCTTCCTGGGGGTCACGCCGGATGATGGGTCGGAAGAATCCCACGCAGTCCAGTTTTCTCAATAGTGTTTCCATCACCCCCAGGGCAATGGCTGATTTCCCGGAACCGGCTTCGGTGGCGGTAATGTATAAACCGTTTGACATTGGTTTTCCTCCTAATATACGAATAGAGGCTTGCAGGTCTAAACTTATATGCGTTTTCCGGCCCGTGGTACCCGGCACTGCCGTCTGCCGGGGATGCCGGCCGGAATTTATGGTTGTCCGTTAAAAATTAATGGCTTGCGCCATGCAAAACCGGTTGAGTTTATAGGAAAAAGCGATCGTTGGCAATGTATTTTAAATAAAAATCAGGTTAGCGCGCGGGTAAGCCGACTGTACATACATCATAATGGTTTCAATGCCAGTGTCAACGACGGATAGGGATCGGCCAAAGGGGGGTAATGGCGGAAAACGATAATGAAAACACGGTGATGAAGACGCTGATTGCGGAAAACCAGCGGTTGAAGCGTGAAAACCGTGCCTGCCTTGAGCAGGGCCGTCTTTTTGAAAGCTTCTTGGAGATGGTGGGCGCCGTATCCGAGGAGAAGCTGCTCCGTCATACCATGAGACGCACCCTTGAGATCACTGCCCGGCTTTCCGGAGCGGAAACCGGGAGTCTTTTTCTGCTGGATGAATCCGGCCGGGTAACGGACAGCCTCCTGACCCGGGGGGAGGTTTCTGCGGATGAACGCTCAACGCTTTTGGGAACGGTTCTGGATCAGGGGCTTGCCGGCTGGGTCCGGCAACATAAGGATGTGGGGCTGGTGGCGGACACGAAAGCCGATGACCGGTGGATTCAATTGCCGGATCAGCCTTACACGGTCAGATCGGCCCTGGCCGTACCCATCATTAAAAACGGGGCGCTTTTCGGAATTCTGACCCTGATGCACGTCGCGCCTGATTTTTTCAGCCCGGAAGCGGTGGAAACGGTTCGCATGACGGCGGACCACATGGCCTTGGCCATAGAAGGGGCCAGTCTCTATGTCCGGATGGAGCGGTTGAACCGTCAGCGCCGGGAGGCCATGGCAAGGGATCTGGACCTGGCCCGCCAGGTTCAGGAGAGCTTTTTACCCGCCCGGATGCCCATGATCGACGGCTATTCTTTTTCAGCGGTAAACCAGCCGGCCCTTGCCGTGGGCGGCGACTTCTACTCATTTTATACCCTGCCGGGTAAAAAGCTGGGGATCGCCCTGGGGGATGTTTCCGGGAAGGGGATTGCCGCTTCGCTTTTCATGGCGCGTCTTTCCAGCGAGCTTCAGCACTATGCGCCTGTGTTTATGGAGCCGGGCCGTCTGATGTCCAAGATCAACCGGGTGCTCTGTAAACGCTCCCAGCAGGGAATGTTTGTTACCCTTATCTATCTGGTGGTGGATCTGAACTCCGGTATCGTTCTGTTTGCAAATGCCGGCCATATTCCGCCCCTGCTTCTGGACGGCGGCGGGGTAACGCCCATGACGGACAGCGGGTTTAAGGGGCCGCCCCTGGGGATTGTGCCGGAGGCGGTATACGGCCAGGAGAGTTTTGTTCTGGAAGAAAATGCCAATGCCCTGCTGCTTACAGACGGCGTGCTTGAGGCCAGAAATCCGGAGGGCGGAATTTACGGGCTGGGGCGTTTCTGTGAAGATCTGGAACAGCTGGACAGCGATTCGCCGGGTGTCCGTTCCGAACCCGACCGGCTGATAGAGGGCGTTTTAGGTGCGGTTGACCGGTTTTCCCAGGGCCAGGGCCCCGGAGACGACCTGACCCTGGCTGCCATTCACAGGATGGGGCGTAAAAAGTAGAAAAGCAAAATGCCGGCGTTATTCGTCCAGCAAGATATGGGCGATGGTTGCCCTGATCTTTTCCTGTTTGCCTGTGGCTGTTCTGAATGCCATCTCTATCCCCGCCATTTCCCGGTAAAACGGCGTCCGGTTGAAGGGGGGGCCGTTGGTTTCATCAAAGGCCCCGGCATCACACCCCGGTCCTTTCATGATTTGCCCGTCGGGTCTGTGAAGCTCGTGGGGCAACCCATGCATCCGGCAGATCATGGGGCGGTATGTATAAAGGCTGCAGCGGCCGTCACTCAGCAGCGGACAGGGGATCTTTTTGGAATCCGTATCCGGTGACGGGGTGCCTTCGGTCCCGAAGGTTTTTTCCAGATAGTCCCTGGCTTTGGCCAGCACTGTGGTCTGGGTCTGGGGGCTCAGGGTTTTAAAGCCGTGCCAGAGGTAGGCCTTCTCCACCTGGGTGTGATGGTAGAACAGGGAAAGGCAGCAATTGTCCTCGCAGCCGTTGCATTGGAATCCGTTATCCGCCGCCACCCGGTCCCAGGTGTTGTCCATCTTGGTGAACAGGTCGGCCAATTGGTTGAAAATCTCTTGGGGCGTGTCTTGGGGCATTGTGGCAGTTCCCTATAAAAGTTAGGTTAAACCAGGGGGTTGGGAAAGAAAAGTTCGGTATACAGCTTCAGGGCATACCGGTCGGTCATGCTGGCAATGACATCACACACCGACCGTTTCAGGGTGTTCTGGGTGGAATCCCAGGGGGCCATCTCCATTTTTTCCAGCTCTTTCTGCATGTCGTCCGGATGCTCCATGAAGTGGTTGTAAAGCCCTGCAATGACCTTTTTTGCCTTTATGAACTCGTCGTGTACGGCCGGAGAGCGGTACACCTTTTCAAACAGGAATTTTCTCAGGATGGTCATGGCCTTAAAGGTATCTTCTCCCATATTCAGCACAAACTTACCGTTCCGGGGGCCGCTGTTGTACACCAGTTGCTCCATCATGGTAGATGCCCTGGCGGAGTGGGTTCTTCCAAGTTTTTTCAGGCAGATGTCAGGCACGTCATCCATGGTGATGACCTTACCTCTCAGGGCATCATCCAGGTCGTGGTTCAGATAGGCGATAATATCTGCCACCCGGACAATCCTGCCTTCGATGGTGAAAGCGGTCTCACCGGGGGTGGCCGGAATGATGTTGCCGAATCCTTTTGAATGCTTCAGGATCCCGTCTCTGACTTCCCGGGTGAGGTTGAGCCCTTGTCCCCGGTTTTCAAGAATATCCACAACCCGCAAACTCTGGTCGGAGTGGGCAAAATGGGCGGAATGGGCTTCGATCAGGGCGGTCTCCCCACCGTGCCCGAAGGGGGTATGCCCCAGGTCGTGCCCCAGGGCAATGGCCTCGGCCAGATCTTCGTTCAGCCGCATGGCCCGGGCAATGTTCCTGGCGGTCTCCGACACCTCTAAGGTGTGGGTCAGCCGGGTGCGGTAGTGATCACCCAGAGGGGATAGAAATACCTGGGTTTTATATTTGAGGCGTCTGAAAGCATTGGAATAGACGATCCGGTCCCGGTCCAGCTGAAATGGGGTGCGGATGCCGCAGGGATTTATTTCAGGCTGTCTGCGCCGTGCGCCTGCGCTGGGGGTGCCGTAAGCAGAGAGAAAATTCTGTTCCCTTTGCTGGAATTGTTCCCTGATATTCAGTGCATCTTCCGGGTGGGCATCTGTTTTTTCTAGTGCTTTCATAAAATCGGTATTGATTAATTATTAGGATTCAATAAAATACAGGATTTAGTGAAAAATGCAAGTGTTGCCAAAATCGGTGCCCTGGGGATTCAGGGTGGCGGGATATGAATATGAAGGGAGTTGTTTTGGAGTACGAGGTGTTTATGGAGAAAGCCCTGGAGCAGGCCAGAATCGCATTTGATGACGGTCAGTTCCCGGTGGGGTGTGTGATTGTGCAGGGCGGGGAGGTCATCGCGTCCGGGGCCAGGACCGGTACGTCCGGAGAATTGCCTTTTTTCAGCGAGATAGACCATGCAGAGATCCGGGCCCTTAAGGCGCTGCAGGATTACACGGGAGAATTCAAGCCTTCCGATGCCGTGCTTTTTACCACCATGGAGCCTTGCCTCATGTGCTTCTCCGCCATTCTGTTGTCGGGCATTAAAACCATTGTTTTTGCCTATGAAGATGCCATGGGCGGGGGCACCGGATGCGACTTGAATTCGTTGCCCGCCCTTTACCGGGACGCCGGTGTTAAGGTGGTTTCCCATGTGCTGCGTGAAAAAAGCCTTGATCTTTTTTATGAATTTTTTAATAAAGAGGCTAACTTATACTGGAAAGACAGTTTCTTGGAAGCCTATACCCTTTCCCAGCGTGGAAGTGGGGGAGAAATTTAAATATTTCTTGCATTTATTGGGTTGGGCAGTTATAATTCCAAGGTTATGCTTGTTATATTGACATGATTTTTTTATTTTATTTACATTTGTGCCTAAGGCAGGAGGTGGAAGATATCTAAGCATAGAGGACGGAAAGATCAGACACGAGTGAATAAGGGAATCAGAGCCAGTGAAGTGCGGGTGATTGGTTCTGACGGCGGACAGGTTGGAATTGTGCCCATCGCAGAGGCATTGCGGATTGCCGGTAACCAAGATCTGGATTTGGTCGAGGTGTCTCCTGATGCCAACCCCCCTGTCTGCAAGATAATGGATCATGGAAAGTATAAGTACGAGCTGACCAAGAAAAAACAAGAGGCAAAGCGGAAGCAGAAGAGTTCCCAGATCAAGGAGATCAAGGTCCGTCCTAAAACCGATGATCATGATCTGGCAACCAAGGTCAGACACGTTGAAAAGTTCATTAAGAACAACGATAAGGTGAAAATTACCCTGGTGTTCCGCGGGCGTGAGTTTATGCTCAAGGAACAGGCTGCCACTGTTTTGGAAAAGGTGGTGGAGATGACCAAGGAGTTCGCCCAGGTGGAGCAGCACCCCAAGTTTGAAGGCCGGGTGATTACCATGCTGCTCGGACCCAAGTGATCCGCCCAGCAGTTTAAGCTACGTATGTCTGACCCGACGGTTTTCGTTGGGGCCTTGAGTTCGGGCTATATAGAGTTTTGACCATATTTGGTGTGGTGGTATGTCTGCGTATATACCACCTTTAGTTTTTTGTAATTGTAACACTTAAGAGAGGGTATTATGCCTAAGATTAAGACAAGCCGCGCGGCTGCCAAGCGGTTTAAGAAAACCGGATCCGGAAAGTACAAGTTCCGTAAGTCCCATGCCAGTCACATTCTGACCAAGAAGACCACCAAGCGGAAACGCGGCTTCCGTCAGGATCAGATGATTGATGCAAGTGACATGAAAGAAGTAAGACGTCTGCTGCCCAACGGCTAAGACCGTCCCGCCGGTTATTC
>JAKSBB010000586.1 GCA_022361315.1 Desulfobacterales bacterium | reverse complement strand
TCTTCTTCGGCGGTCTGAGTGCCTGGTCTTACACCTTTCCCATGACCGGGGCGGTAATTGCACCGGGTACGGTAAAGGTCACCCAGGAAAGAAAAACCGTCCAGCACCTGGAAGGCGGCATCATCGATAAGATCTATATAAAGGAAGGGGATTCGGTACAGAAGGGAGATCTTCTGATTCGGCTGAAGAGTTCCCGGGTGGATGCCTCCCTGTCCCTGCTTCAGGGCTATATCTGGTTCAAGCAGGCGGAGGCGGCCCGGCTGACGGCGGAAAACAACTATGCAGACAAGATTACCTGGCCGGCCGATCTGACAGCCCACACAGACAATCCGGAGGTTCAGGCGGCCATCCAGCTTGAAACCGGCATCTTCACCGCCAAACGGCAGAACCTCCAGGGTAAAATCCGGCTGTACAACGCCCAGATCCGGCAGCTGGAAAAGAAAATCCAGGGCGCCGCCTCCAGCCTGAAAGCCAGAAAGGAGATCCTGGCCCTGCTGAAACATGAAACCGGCGCCAAAGAAAAGCTGCTGGCAAAGCAGTACATCGCCGAGACCCAGGTCCTTGAACTGAAACGCAAATCCCTGGAAAACAAAGGCAATGCCAGCCGCATCGAACAGGAAATTTCAGAGACCCGGCAGAAGATCGAAGAACTTAAACTGAGAATCGCAGACATGGAAAATATCTACCAGGAAGAGGCCAGCACCGAACTGGGGGAGATTTCAGATACCATCTTTGAACTCCAGGAAAAAATCATCCCCCTGAAGGATGAAAAGGCCCGCCTGGAGATCCGTGCCCCCCTGGCCGGGGAAATCATGAATCTGCGGTTCCACTCGGAGTCCAGCGGCGTCATCCGGCCCGGCGAAACCGTACTGGATATCCTGCCCCGGAACGCCAGCCTTCTCATCGAAGCCCTTGTGAACAAAACGGATATTGCCAAAATCCACAAGGGCCAGGAGACAAAGGTACAGCTTACGGCCTTTAACCGCCGCACCGTTCCCCCGGTGCCCGGAGAGGTGATCTATATATCCGGAGACCAGATCACCAGGGAGACACAGGCCGGTGTACAGCCCTTTTATGTGGCCCAGGTTACCGTGAATGAGACCTTCCTGAAGCAGCACGACGCCTATTTGTCGCCGGGGATGCCCACGGTCTGTTTTATCTCCACCGAGGTCCGCACCGTTCTGGACTATCTGCTGGAACCCTTTGTGGAAGCACTGGATTACGCATTGAAGGAGAGTTGACTTTTCATTGTCATTCCGGTTATATATGCCCTCTTTATTAATACCAAGGAAGGCATATGCAATCCCCCCAGGACCTGAAAGACTATCTCAACACCCCGCTTGCCATCGGGTACAAGGAAATCTCCAACCGTATGGTGCTGGCCCCCATGGCCGGCCTGGGTCACCTGCCCTTCCGGCAGCTGGTGACGGAATTCGGAGGGTTCGGCCTGCTGTTCACGGGGATGTGCTCGGCCAAAGCCGTGCCCACTGAAAACCCCAGGTTTTCCCATGTATTCACCTGGCGGCCGGAGGAACTGGGGCACACGGTGTGCCAGATCTTCGGTGGAGATCCCGAAAGTATGGCCCGGGCCGCCCGGCGCATTGAGGATGAAGGCTTCTTCGGGGTGGATCTCAACTTCGGCTGCTCCGTGGCCGCCATATGTAAAAAGGGATCGGGTGCCGCATTATTGAAGACACCGGAACTGGCGGTAGACATTGTCTCTGCTGTCCGGGAGGCCGTGTCCTGCCCGGTGATGGTCAAGTACAGAACGGGATGGGCCAATGATCCGGAATTTGCCGTACGCATGGGCAAGGCTTTTGAAAATGCAGGGGCGGATGCCTTAACCTTCCATCCCCGGGTGGCACCGGACCGCCGCAGCCGCCGGCCCGACTGGGAGATTATCGGCAAGGTGACACGGGCGGTTGATATCCCGGTGTTCGGCAACGGGAACCTCTTTCTGGCTGAAGACGGTATCCGGATGGTGTCCACCACGGGCTGCGACGGACTCTCTTTAGGACGAATGGCTGTGGCCAGACCCTGGGTTTTTGCCGAATGGACGACGGACTTTCAACCCGGGCCGGACATCTATCACACCACGGCCCTTCGTATGGCGGATCTGCTCAGCCTTTACCATGAAGACTTCTTTGCGGTGAAGATGTTCAAAAAACTGGCCCCGTACTTCTGCGCCAATTTCAAATTTTCACAGTCCATTCTCAAACAAATGATGAAGGCCGATACCATGGACGGTATCCGGGAGCATCTGGACCGGCTGCTTTCAGAGCCGCCCGAAACCCTTAGCGTGCCGAACATAAATCTGTTTGTATAGGCAGCAAAGAATTTAATTCTTATATATCTGTCGATCAAAGAATATTATTCTTGACAAGACAATGTTTTGTGTACATACTTCTTCTTAAACTTATAAGAAGAGGTTCCCCATGACAAATGATATGTTAACCGCCATTGCAGACCAATACGGCACACCCACCTACGTATACGACCTGGATCAGGTCCGGGCCCAGTACAAAAAGTTTACATCCGCATTTGACTGGCCCAGGCTAAAAGTCTGCTACGCCATGAAGGCCAACTACAACCGGGATATGCTGACCACCCTTCGGGATATGGGCTCGGGCATTGATGCGGTCAGCCCCGGCGATATTGCCATGGCACAGGCCTGCGGTTTCGATATCAAGGATGTGATTTATACGGCCAATAACATCACGGATGCGGAGATGCACGAGATTGCCGCCACAGGTGTCCTGATGAACATCGGCTCCCTGTCCCGTCTGGAACGATACGCCAAAGCATACCCCGGTACCCGGGTCTGCCTCCGTATCAATCCTGACGTGGTGGACGGCGCCCACGATAAAATAAAAACCGGTGGGGATCTCACCAAGTTCGGCATCCTCATGGAGGATGTGGACAAGGTGACGGCCATTGTGAAAGCTGCCGGTCTGAAAGTGGTGGGACTCCACGAACACACAGGCTCCGGACTTCAGAAGGCGGATTCCGTTCTCAGGGCCATGGAACGGATCATGGAAATCGCCACCCGGGACAACTTCCCGGACCTGGAATTCCTGGATTTCGGCGGTGGCTTCAAGGTGGATTACATGCCGGAGGAAGCCCCCATTGACATCGAAAAGATGGGACGGGAAATCACCGACCTCTTCAAAACATTCTGCAACGCATACGGCCGGGAACTGGGACTTTGGTTCGAACCGGGCAAATACCTGACTGCCAGGGCCGGCAGCCTGCTGGTCCGGGTGAACACCATCAAGCAGAACCGCAGCCGCACCATCTGCGGCACGGATTCCGGCTTTCCCCAGCTCATCCGCCCCATGTTTTACGACGCCTGGCACAGGATTGACAATATATCAAATCCCGGCGGCACCCCGGGGATCTATGATATCTGCGGAAACATCTGCGAAACCGGGGACCTGTTTGCTGCGGAAAGAGGCATGCCGGAAATCCGGGAAGGGGACCTGCTGGCCATAAGGGATGCCGGGGCATACTGCTACGCCATGGGCGGCACCTATAACCTGCGGCCCATGCCGGCGGAGGTGGTGGTGGAAAACAATACCTTCCGCCTGTCCAGGAAGCGTCTGACACCGGCGGATCTGGTGGCCCTGATCACCGGAGAGTCCGTCACCGGGGCTGAGCCCCCCCAGGCACTTGACGGGAGGCCTGATGCAGCTTAATGTATGCGGATGTCAAAGGAAATGGAAACAGCACTCAAGGAATTCAAGTGCATCAGATGCCAGGCCTGCTGCCTGGAGGAAGGCTACGTCCGGTTGCAGCCGGATGAACCGGATCTTATTGCGGACTTTCTCGGGATGGATGTGTACAATTTTATCCAGCAGTATACCCGGGTGACCTGGGACAGGCAGACCCTCTCCCTCACGGAACAGCCGGACGGTGCCTGTATTTTCCTCACACCGGAAGGGTGCCGGATCCAGGGAGCGAAACCGCGTCAGTGCCGCAACTTTCCCTATACCTGGAAATTCTCTAAGTTTGAAAAAATCTGCGGCTGGGCCAAAGCCCGGGCCGCAGATATATCAAGGGACGCAATTTAAACGTCCTGCACTCCCCGACTATAATCCAAGAATCGCCAGCCCCTCTTCCAGTTCAAAGTAGGGCTTGATGTCGTAGGTATATCCCGGCACGCCGAAATATACGGACAGGCTCTCCCCGATGGCCTGAAGGGCTTCGGGCAGGCGGTGGTTTTCCATCTCATAATAGGTGATGGAATGGATGCCCTTGTCCGTGCTGGAAGAGACATAGGGGCCCTTCTTGGTAATGTAGTCCGGCAGGGCCGGGGCGGTGAGATAACGTTTGGCGACTTCCCGCGTACTTTCCGGGGGATAATGAACATTTGAAATAACGATCATGGTGGTTCTCCTATGGTGGTTCGTATGTTTGCCTGTTCCTTATGATCAGGGGGAAATTATGGGCACAAACGCACCTCAAGTCAACTGAATTTTATTCATTTTGTTACGTACTTTCGTCTATATTAGAATTCCCGATAAAAATCATTCATAATTATTGGCTTTCCCGATTTGACTTCCCAAGGGGGTGACCTTAGGATGATCGCTACGCAAATAACGCATACCCGAGGAGCAGATATGACAAAGAACCAAGATTTTACAGACCAAGCGTATAAAAAACTGGACTGCAGAAAACTGGACTGTCCGGCACCGGTGCTGGAAACAAAAAAATGCCTTGAACAAAACGCCCTGACCCACATCCGGGTGCTGGTGGATAACGACGCCGCCGTGGAGAACGTCAGCCGGTTTCTCTCCTATCACGGGTTTGAGGTTGGGGTGGATTCCGACGGGATGACCTCAGCGGTGGAAGGCACACGGGATGCGACGGATGCGGACAAGCTGCCTGCCGGGGCCGACGCACCGGAAGTTGACTGCCCCGTTCCGTCTGCAACCAATAAAATCATGATTCTGGTTTCCGCCGATACCATCGGCCGCGGGGATGATGAACTGGGGGGCAAACTCATGGTCAACTTTATCAAAACCCTGAAGGAGATGGGCAGCGATCTCTGGCGGCTGATCTTTGTGAACCACGGTGTTAAGCTGTCCACAGGAGACTCCCCTGTCCTCGAAGAATTGAAAGAACTTGAAGCGGACGGCATTACCATCCTTGTCTGCGGTGCCTGTCTTACCCACCTGGGACTGATGGAGGAAAAAGCCGTGGGTCAGACCACAAACATGCTGGATATCGTCACGGCCATGCAATACGCGGATAAGGTGGTCAACCTCTAAATATTAGGTGGCCTTTATTTGTTGCTGACGAAAAAGTCATCAATGATTTTCTCCGCCTTGAGGCGGTTGCCGTAATCCGCGGCACTCTTCTTATCCGGAAATTCCGAAATCCTGACCAGATACCAGGTTTTACCACCGCCACCGGTTTTCTTAACGGTGGCGGTAATCCCTTTTTCCGCCAGAGCAGCCAGGTAGCGGTCGGCATGGGACTGCTTGAGATAGGCAGCCACCTGAATGGTGAACGGCTTGTTGATCCGGATATCAATTTTGGTTGAAGGCTGCTCCGGCGTCGATGTTCCCAGCATATGGGACAGGGTACTCCATACAAAAAACACCAGCCAGACACCCAGCATCCCCATCAGCAGGCTCTTTACATATTTCCCGGTCCGTTCCCGGTCCCGTATCAGATGCCGCAGCAGGTCCCTGAGTCCGGCAGCGCTTTTCTTCAGGAGGCCGGCACATCCGCCCAGCAATGCCGAGAAAAATGTCACACCTGCAGAAGCACCGCCTTTGGCAGCAGGTACAAGAATACGCATGCTCCTGACCGGCAGACGTCCCAGCTGGCTGAGATATTCCCGGCTGCGGCCGCCTTCGCCGTCAATAGAGATGTCCGCCCCTGCAGATTCGTTTCCTGCCCGCCGGTCCCCAAGGGTTCCCCCCCGGGAAGGCCCTTCGGCAATTATCGGGGTGTCTCCTTCCGCTTCAGGTCCCATCAACTCCTGAATCCGGGTCGCATATTTATCTCTCAGGCCTCCGTTTTCAGAAGGCATGAGTTCCGGGATATCCAAGAAACTCCGGTACAGCCGTTTGGCGGAGAAATCAACCCGCCGCAGATCCAGAAAGGGACCGATAAGCTTCAGGCAGATCCGGGGTGTCTTGTGGTGGGCGTCGGCCAGGGCGGTCAATACAGAGTGGGCAATGGCATCCGCCTTTCCTTTTTCCTTTAGACGCTCCAGCCAAAGGGCCGCCAGGGTTTCATCCTGCGGGTTGCCCTTGAGATAGACAGCAGCCGCCAGGCCGAACCCGGGATGATCGCTGCCGCAGGTCAGATAAAACCGTGCCAGCGCCTCGGTCATAAACGGCTTAAGGCGGCGGCCCGCCCACGGGGAAATCCAGACGGAGTCAAATATCCGGATGGCCCGGATATATTTCTGCTCCGCCCGTTTGGTGATGCCGGCCCGTTCCCACAATTGGCCTTCCCGGATCAATCCCCGTATACGATGCCTGCCCAGAAAATCGAGGGTCAGACCGAAACCGGTGCCCACCAGGATGAATATCCCGCCTGTTATAGCCGCTGCCGGAACACCGGGAAACCACAGGGTCAGCGCGGGCAACGCCCAGAAGCTCAGGGGCAGTGCTGCCAGCACCACCAGCCAGAACCGGACACTGATATGCCTAATCAGTCTCAGCATTGTCCGCCTCCGGGCACAGGGTTACGCCTTCTTTGACAGCGACCTGCAAGGTTTTCACAGGCGGTGCCGACTCCCGGATCGTCCGGGTATCTAAAGTCTCATCACTCACAGGAAGCACAGGTTCGGGCGGACAACCGGTGGCTGCATCCACCGTCTCAAACCGGATATTCGGCGGCACCGGGAAATCCCGCTCAGGCTCACCGTTCATGGCCCGAAGCATAAAATCCGTCCAGATGGGGGCGGCCCCTCTTCCCCCGGTGATACCGACCCTCCGTTTGTCCCGCAGCTTCCGCTTCCTGTCGTATCCCGTCCATACAGAGGTGCACAATGATGGGGTGAATCCCGTAAACCAGGCATCGTTGTAATTGTCCGTGGTGCCGGTCTTACCTGCGGCAGGCCGGGTAAATCCAAGCCGCCGGACGGACCGGCCGGAACCGCTGTCAATAACAGCTTCCATCATATCCACCACCTGAAATGCCGCGGCTTTATCCAGGGCATGTCGATCACGGACGATGTGCTCGAAGATAATCCGTCCCCTGGCATCTTCCACCCGCCAGATCATGAAGGGGTCCCGGCGGACGCCCAGGGTGGCAAGGGTTGAAAATGCGGCGGCCATCTCATACACCGTCACACCGGAGGTGCCCAGCGCCACGGAATAGACCTCCTGTAACGGACTTTTCACGCCGCAGGCCCGGGCCACATCAATCACCGCCTGGGGGCCAATTTGTTCCACCAGTTGGGCGGCGATGGTATTCACCGATGAGGTCAGGGCCTGTTTCAGCACCATGGGCCCCTGAAAAGTTTTTTCGAAATTTTTCGGAGACCAGTCCGGGGCCCCCACCACAGGGACGGACACAGGCTTGTCCCAAAGCAAACTTGCCGGATGGAATCCGCCGTTCTTAAAGGCGGCGTAATAGAGAAAGGGTTTGAACCCGGAACCGGCCTGGCGGCGGCCGTTCACGGCCCGGTTGAATTCGCTGGTATAGTAATCCCGGCCTCCGACCATGGCCTTGATTGCACCGCTTGCCGTGTCAATGGCCACCAGGGCAGCCTGGGGCCGGTCCGGTTTCTGATCATTTTCCGGGTCGTCTTCCCCGATACCGATCAGTTTGTCCAGGCGTTGAAGCCCGTTCTGAACAGAGGTTTCGGCCATGGACTGCATCCCCGGATCCAGGGTGGTGTACACCCGGATGCCACCGTGGTGCACCACATCTTCTCCATACCTGCGTACCAGTTCCGTAATCAGGGCATCCACAAAATAGCTGCCGCTGCGGGTATCTTTGCGCCCCTGGTGAAGTTCGGGGCGAACCTGAGCCACGGAAGCGGCCTCATCTCCGGTAATGTAGCCCGCGGCTTTCATCCTTGCCAGGACCACATCACGGCGGGCCAGCGCCCTGTCATAATTGCGGAAGGGGTTGTACTGGGTGGGGGACTTGGGCAGTCCCGCCAGAAGTGCGGCTTCGGCCAGATTTAGGTCCTGGGCGGATTTCCCAAAGAACCTGCGGGCCGCCTTTTCAATGCCCTGGGCCCCTGCCCCGAAATGGATCTGATTGATATAGGCTTCAAGAATCTCCGCCTTGGAATTGGCCGCTTCGATCTGCAGGGCCACCAGCAGTTCCTTGAACTTACGCTGCCAGGACTGTTCAAAGCTGAAAAAGAGGTTTTTTGCCAGCTGCTGGGTGATGGTGGATGCCCCCTGGATCTGTCCGGGCTTAAACAGGGTAATGTATAACCCCATGACGATTCGCAGCTTGTTGATTCCGTGATGCTCAAAAAACCGATGGTCCTCCGTGGCTACGATGGCATTGATAAAGTCCGGGGAAACCATGTCCAGGGGCACCGCCGTCCGTTCCCCAAGCCCCATGAGGACCTGGCCGTCTGCCGCATAAATCAGGCTCTGGGGGGTTTCGATGATTCGGCTTAAGGGGGATGGCAATTTGGGCAGATCACGGGACACGTAGAAAACCAGGAAACTGCCGGCTACAAGTCCGGCAGCACCTAAAAAAAGGCCGGTAAAAAAGCCCAGCCGGAGGGTGGCAGACAGGAAACGTAACAGTATCATTGGTCTTCCCCCCTCAGGATCAGGCCGAGCTGCCACACCGCCCATTCCCGGGCC
>JAKSBB010000814.1 GCA_022361315.1 Desulfobacterales bacterium | reverse complement strand
TGGTTATTATCCGGCCTTCCAGCTGGCCTTCGGAAAGTAACGAGACAAGTTCTCTGCCAAGTTTTTTTTGTGACGACGCCTCTGCCTCCCTGATCCCGACCCCATTATCGGACACCAACAGCCTTACCTGAGTTTCGGATGCTTTTGTCAATTCGATGGTTATGATGCCCGGTTGATTTTCCGGGAAAGCATATTTCAGGGCGTTTGTGACCAATTCATTTACAATCAGGCCACAGGCGATGACTCTATCTAAATCAAGCACCAATTGGTCAATATGGTAATTTATCTTTACATCTGAGCGGCCCCTGCCTGAAATTTTGATCAGGTTGTCTGCCAATCCTGAGAGATACTCCCGCATATTAACCGTGGAAAGGTCTTCTGACCGGTATAAGGTATTATGCACATGGGCGATGGAGGCGATTCGGTTCTGGCTGTCACGAATGGGTTCCGTAACATGTGGATCTGTTGTCTGCCGGAGTTGGAGGTTCAGAATGCTGTGAATCATCTGGAGATTGTTTTTGACCCGATGGTGAATTTCCTTGATGAGAATATTTTTTTCCTCAAGAGAAACCATTGTCGCTTTTAGATCTTTCACCATCTTATTCAGGGCTGCAGCCAGGGCCATTATTTCCGAAGAACCGGTTATATCTATGTACATATTCTGTTTGCCCCGGCCAATTTGACGGGCAGTCTCCACGATTTGGGCCAGTGGGGTGGTGATACGCTTTGAGAAAACAAATCCGAAAAAAAATACGGCCAGGAAAAGGCAGGTCGCCAGGATGATAATGTTTTTTTTCAGGTCATTTAGCGGTGCGAGGGCTTCATCCATATCCTGCTTGACAATGAGTGCCAGTTTGCGCTCGGGCAGCCATCGGTATGCACCAACAACTTTTATATTTCGGTAATCTGTGAAGAGTCCACTGCCGTTTTGTCTGTCCAGGGCCAAATGGGTTATTTTTCCGAAAACCCACTTGTTAAATGCGCCGTCAGGGGCAAATACCGTATTGGTGAGCAACAGATTTGATTTGTTGACCAGGTAGGTCTCGGTGGTCGGACTGAGCCCTTCTCTTTCGGCCATGATATCGTTTAATGTCTCCAGGTTTGCATGGGCGGCGATGACACCTGTCAAACGGCCGGCTTCATTCCTGACCGGAGCCGAGGCAACCATTGTGGGGCGTCCCATGGGCAGACTGATGAATATATCTGAGATATAAGGACCGGTTTTGCCGTGGATGAAAAAGGGGCTGTTTTTTCGAATACGGCCACACCATTCCGGATCTGAAGCAGCAACTATTTTTCCTGTGGTGACATCAAGTATATAGATCAGGGTAACATGTCCAAGTTCGACTGTTTGGGCGAATCGCTTCCGGAGCATATGGACGCTGCCCTTATTTAATAACTGGTTGGGATTTAAAACTGTGCTCATGGCCTTTAGTACTTCCCGATCATTGGCCACCCACTTTATCGTGTGGATCAAATGCTCAGACCAGCTGTCTATGGCCTGCTTTTTTAAAGTGGCAACACTCTCCAGGTGGGTTTGAACATGGTAAAGAACATTATCTCTTCCCGAAGTGTAAGTCATGGTGCCCGCGGCCAGCAACGGCAGGAGCGAAAAAACAAGGAGACCGGCGAGAATCTGTCCGGGCAGGTGACGAAACAGATTCGTCATGGGCGGACCTCTTCTTTTAGCTCCGGATAAAAACGGGTGAGGAATCGCATGTCTATTCCCGCTTTCAGGTTCACCTGCTCTTCAGGTATTTGAAGGGTTGCCAGCATGTTGCGCCATATATCCGCTTTCATCCACCCGATAGGGTTTTCTCCCGTGTGAATCAGCGAAGACTGGATTTTCATGATGGTAAGCTGCTGTTCCCTGCTGAGGGTAGGGTCGAAGCTGAGAGTGGCCTCTACTCCTTTTTCCGGGGTCTCAATGGCAGATTGCCAGCCTTTTAGTGTGGCATCGAGAAAGTCTTGAACCACCCCTGGTTCTTTAAGGATAACCTCCTCTGTTGTAACCAGTGTGTCGGCATACAGGTGTATCCCGTAATCCTCTACCCAGAGAAAGCGAAGCTTTTGCTTCAGGGCAGTCTCAAGCCTGAATCCGGAACCGGTGCGATAAACCACCTGGGCGTCAAATTCTCCTGTTGCCAGTCCCATTGAATCTCTCCGATACGGCACATAATGTATGGGAGCCGGGTCTATCCCGAGATTTTTCATCAATGCTTCATGCTGGATGCGTGCATCCGGCGGGAGCATAATGCGTTTTCCCAGAAGATCGTTTGGATTTTGGATATCTGAGGTCGCAAGGGTGGCATAGACATATGGATTCCGCTGGAAAATAACGGCGATGGCAACCAATGGAAGCCCCCTGGCGCGGCGGGAAAGGAATACATCACCGCCGATAAGGGCAAAATAAGTTTGGCCGTGGATCAGATTGTCTATAATCGTATCATTGGGAATACCCGGTGAACGTGGTATTAAATTAACGTCCAGTCCTCTGGACGCATAAAATCCATCAGTTTTTGCAATGTACAAACCTGCAAACTGTGTCTGGTGGCGCCATTTGAGCTGGACAGAGACGGATTTTTGCTCTACCGGATGTTGTACGCACCCCAGTTGGAAGCTTAAGCAAAACAACGATATGATAATCATTTTAAATGACATCACATCTCCCTGAATCTGTTGAATGGGCTGGGTAGTTGCCTACCGTGGGTCTAATCTCGCAACGCGCCGTACGGTCTGCCCGGTGCGGATCAAGATATAAAGTCAGGAACAGGCCGGTGTGTCGATTTCGCCTTGTTCTTTTTCTATCCGGGGGGGTAAACCCTTTAGAAGACTGTTGTTACGGTAATGGCGTTAAATTTAAATCCAATACTTAAATAGTACTATAATCGCAACTTTATGGCAAAACAATTAATCAACCGCTTATTTTGATTAAGCGGATAGCCGGTCCGGTTTGGACAACCGGCCGGCGACAATCGTTGTGCCTATAATGACCAGGCCACCGGTAAGCGTCCGGAAGGCGGGGATTTCTCCCAATAGAAAAAAGGCCAGAACAATACCGTATACCGGCTCCAGTCCTGCAATGACGGCGGCGGTCTGGGCCCGGATCAGGGTGAGTGAACGGATAAAGCAGGTGTGGGCAACCGCCGTGAAAACAACTCCCAGAAGAACCAGTATGGGTACATCCCGTATCACCGGCGGTTCCGGTGTGAGTATGGCGATGGGAGCAATCAGGAAGATGGCGGCAAACAGGTTTTGGTAAAAGGCCACGGCGATGGGGTCCGACTGCCGGGCGTTCCGGCGGTTTACCAGGGCCAGCAGGGCAAAAGTGAGGCCGGACAGGATACCGTAGCCTGCACCGAGGGTGGTCTGGTTGGTCACATCAAGATCCGGTACCACAAGAACAATGCCCACAAAAACGGCGACGGCGGTGGCCACATCTTCCCGTCGGAGCCGTTCATTAAAGAATACCGGCTCCAGAAAGGTGACAAACAGGGGGAAACTGGAAAAGGTCACCAGTCCCACGGCCACGGAAGAGACCTGGATGGAGAGAAAGAAGAAAACCCAGTGGCAGGCCAGAAGCGCGCCCTGGAAAACGAATCGCAAGAGAGCCGTTTGGTTGAAACCGCCCAAAGGTATACCGGATAGGAGTTTTATATAAAGCCCCAGGGCCAGCGCGCCGAAGACGGTCCGGCCCAGAACGATATAAAAGGGGCTGCAGGATAAAAATTTACCGAACAGCCCCGCAAAACCGAACAGAAATACGGCAATGTGGATCTGTACCAGTCCGGATGTGGTGAGGAACCTGGGCACGGTAATCCTTTACCGGGTGAGCTGACGGTACTTGATCCGGGTGGGCTGGTTTTCTTTGATGCCCAGGCGTCTCTTTCTGTCTTTGTCATAGTCGGAGTAAGACCCTTCGAAGAACAGGGTCTGGCTGTCGCCTTCAAAGGCCAGGATATGGGTGGCGATTCTGTCCAGGAACCAGCGGTCATGACTGATGATGACGGCAGATCCGCCAAAGTTTTCCAGGGCCTCTTCCAGGGCGCGCATGGTGTTGACGTCCAGGTCGTTGGTGGGTTCGTCAAGGAGCAGGAGGTTGGCTTCCTGCTGGAGCATGGTGGCCATATGCACCCGGTTCCGTTCACCGCCGGAGATATCTTTCACCTTTTTTTGCTGATCTGAACCGGAGAAGTTGAATTTGCCCACATAGGCCCTGGCATTGATCTCACGGCCGCCGATGAGCAGCTTGTCGTTTCCGCCTGAGATGACTTCGTAAATGGTTTTTTCCGGATCCAGGGTGTCCCGTTCCTGATCCACATAGGCCAGCTTGAC
>JAKSBB010000876.1 GCA_022361315.1 Desulfobacterales bacterium | reverse complement strand
TGGGATTTCCCTGTCGGGGCCGGCGATCTGTTCTTGCACTGTAAATATGTCTATGATAACGTTTTGTATCCTTTAACTTTTTTTAAATTGACTGCCAATGTTTATCTCCCGACGGGGGATTCGGTTTACCCTGTTAAAACTTTGTCACGGCGGGGGGCAGGTCTCGCCTGAAAACGATCCGTAAAGGAAGGTACGATGAAACAACCTGAAATTGACTATTGGATTACCTGCATGCTGGAAACCTTTGACAATGTATCGGATTTGAATGTCACCGTGGGCAAAGGGCTGCAGGTGGAATCTTCAGGGCAGCTCACCGATGTGCCTGTGGCACCGCCCGTGGAAAAGCTCACCCCTTTCCAGGCTGAGGTATTTGCCCTGAATCTCATCGGCGGCGATCCCAGGCTGATCGAAGGCCTGGTGACCACCGGTTCCTGCGATCTCTCCTACTGGCTGGGAAATAAGGCCAGGTTCCGGGTGAATATCTTCAAACAGCAGAACCACCTCACCACGATTTTGAGGAAACTTGAAACCACCATTCCCAGCATTGACAAGCTGGGGCTGCCCCCGATTTTCAAGAAAATGGCAGAGGAAAAAAACGGGCTGATCCTCGTAACCGGGTCCACGGGGTCCGGTAAATCCACGACTCTGGCGGCCCTGCTGAACCATATCAATCAGGAAAAATCCATCCACGTGGTCACCCTCGAAGATCCGGTGGAGTTTGTTCATCCCCACCAGCAGGCCACGTTTAATCAACGGGAGTTGGGAAATGATTTCGACACCTTTCCCACGGGGCTGCGGGCGGCCCTGCGTCAGGCACCGAAAGTCGTTCTGGTGGGGGAAATGCGGGACCGGGAAACCATGGAAATCGGGTTGTCCGCTGCCGAGACCGGCCATCTCGTGGTTTCCACCCTCCACACCGTGGATGCCGGACAGACCATCAACCGTATTTTAGGCATGTTTGACCAGGAAGAACAGCCCCAGGTCCGTCACCGCCTGGCGGATACCGTCCGGTACATCGTCTGTCAGCGCTTGCTGCCGAGAAACGGCGGGGGCCGTGTGGCCGCTCTGGAGATTTTGGGGATGAACCTGAGGGTCAAGGATATCATTCTCAACGGAGAGTCCGAAGGTAAAACCATCAATGAGGTCATTGCCAATGCCAAGGCCTTTGGAATGCAGACCTTTGACCAGCATATCCTGGACCTGTTCAAGGAGGAAACCATCACCGAGGAAACCGCATTTGCCTATTGTTCCCACCGTAACGTCCTCTCCCAGAGCATGGACGTACTCAAACGGGAAAAAGGCCAGAAAACTTCTGAAATCGAAGGGCTTACCATTGACTGGAAGGATGATGACCCCGAGGAAGATGGAGAGAATGACGGCAACGAAGACACAAAAGAAAGCGAGGATAACAAATGATTACCCAATGTCCCCACTGCAGCAGCCCCTTAAAGTTTTCCGACGCCCACAAGGAAAAACTGGTCAAGGCGCTGGATAACCTCGCCCCGGGGCGGTCCCTGAAATTCGGATGCCCTAAATGCAAAACCCCCATCGAACTGGATAAATCCGGAAATCCTTTATCTAAGGATCAGAATAAAAGCCAGACTAAAAGTCAGGCCCCTCCGGCAAAACAGGAAGTGCCTGGGGCATCCAAGAGTATCGTTCCCCCGAACGCCCCTGATATTGACTGGCTTACTGATGGAGAGAGGGAAGAGGCGGATGTCATTGAAGATGTCCCCACAGCCATGGTGCTGGTGGATGATACCGCTCTGAGGGAAAAGACGGTGGCGGCACTTACGGAGAATCAGTATCAGATCGTCGTCCCCGAAAATGTGGATGCCGCCATAGACAGCATGCGGTTCAAGGATTATGCGGTAGTCACATTTTTAAGTACTTACGGGGGCGGGGCGCTTCAATCCCAGGATTTTCATAAGTTCATGATGAACATGAGCATGAAAAAAAGACGGAATATTTTCTATACCCTCATCGGTCCTGAATTCAGTACCCTTTATGATCTCCAGGCCCTGACCTTCAGTGCCAACCTGGTGGTGAATACCGCCCAGATGGATCATTTTTCCACCCTGATTAAAAAAGGGATGAAAGATTATGAGGCCTTATTTGCCCCGTATCTATCCGCACTGAAGCAGCATGGAAAAAACTAGAAAGAAAGAGAAAAAGAAGATGTTTAACCGGTGGAAAAGTCCCGGCCGATATTGTCTGTTCGTTTTATGCTGGTGCCTTGTTATTTCATTGTGGCAACTGAACTGGGGGGGCGCTGTCAACGCCTCAGAAATCGATGTTTCGGGCCGTCTGATCAACGGGTTTCGTGTGCTGGACACCAATAGCTTAGCAAAAATGCCTGAATTTAAGGTGTTTCGCGGAGACTATATCAAGTTTGCCCTCAGTGATAACACCCCTGCCGTATTGTCCGTTCCCGCCCTGGATATCCGGGCGGAGTTGCCTCCGGAGATTGAAAAAGCGCCGTACTTCAAAATGAAAAAAGTCGGTGTATTTGAGTTCGTCATCGGTACCACCCCAGGCACCATCCGGGTGGTGGAATATACAGGTACCCAATATCAGGCCGTGTCCGCAGGAGAAGCCGCCGCCATCATCAAGGCTCAGTATCCGCTGGTGCTGGATGTCAGGACGCTTCGGGAATATAAAGCCGGCCATCTGCGCGATGCCACATTGATTCCGGTTCAGGAACTGCAGCGCCGGACCGGAGAACTTGCCGGGCATCAGGATAAGCCGATTCTGATTTATTGCGCTTCGGGGAATCGCAGTACCGTGGCATCAAAAATTCTCATAGACCACGGGTTTTCCCGGATCTACAACATGAGGCGGGGGATTAAAGGCTGGATCCGGCAGGGGCTTCCGGTTGCAAAGTAGAACCGGAAGCGGAGAATGGGCTTTACCCCGAACCTGAAGGGCTGTCGGTTCAGTCCCTGAACTGCGACATGTCCAGATCCAGGCGTTTGATGATTTTCTGGATCGAAGCCCGTTCCAGTCCGCTGCGCCGGGAGGTTTCGGAAATATTTCCCCGGGTTTCTTCAAACATCCGGGTCAGATAATCCCTTGAGAAAATGTCCAGGGCTTCTTTTTTGGCATCTTTATACAGCATACCGGTGAATTGTGCCGGGTTGGGTCCACCGTTACCGTATTCGGAACCGTCCCCCCCAAGATCGTTGTCCACCATCTTTATCAGGGGCAGATCGATGGTCTGCCCGTTGGAGAACACGGTGAGCCGGCGGACGTAGTTGAGCAGCTCCCGGACATTTCCCGGCCAGGGTTGCCGGGCCAGGTAGGCCATTGCCGACGGATGGATTTCCATGGGGGGCAGGTTCATTTCACTGCTGGTTTGCCCGATGAATTTCCGGACCAGGATGGGAATGTCCTCCCGCCGTTCCCTTAGGGGGGGGACCACAATGGACAAGACGTTCAGACGGTAATAAAGATCCTGTCGGAAGCTGTTGTCATTAATTTTTTCCTCCAGGTTGCGGTTGGTCAGGGCAATGATCCGTACATCAGTCGTTTTGGGGCTGGAAGAGCCGACGGGCTTCACCTCTTTGTCCTGGAGGAACTTAAGCAGCTTGGCCTGGATGGGCAGGGAGATATCTCCGATTTCATCCAGAATCAGCGTGCCCTTGTCTGCGGCCAGGAAAAACCCCTCCCGGTTCCGCTCCGCACCGGTGAATGCCCCTTTGACATGGCCGAATAATTCACTTTCCAGAAGTTGCTCCGGGATGGCGGGACAGTTCAGGGCATGGCATGCTGCCGATGACCGGTGGGACATCCGGTGGATCTCCCTGGCGATAAACTCTTTTCCTGCACCGGATTCTCCGGTGACAAGTACAGTGTAGTCCGTCACCGCAACTGCAGAGATTTTTTCCTGGAGCTGCTTCATGCTCCGGCTCTCCCAGGTCGGGTGTTTATCTGAGGACAGATCAGATACCAGGGCCTGCAAGCGTTTGTTTTCCCTGGCAAGGGTATAGTGCTGAACCGCTTTTTCCACAGTGAGGTACAGGGTGTCCCGGTCCAGGGGTTTGGTGATGAAATCCCAGGCTCCGGCTTTCAGGGCCTGAACCGCCGCTTCCACCGTAGCGTACCCGGTAATCATCACCGTGCATATCCTCGGGTTGATCTCAACTGCTTTTTCAAGAAGATCGTGGCCGGAAAGCCCCGGCATTCGCAGGTCGGACAGCAGCACTCCCACCTCTGTGGAGGAAATGATCTCCAGAGCCTCACGGCCGTTGGAGGCGCCGGTGATCGGCACGGGGTCGAATCGTTTTTTCAGGTGGCGTATGATGCCGTTGAGAAAGTCAGTATCGTCGTCAACCACAAGGATTGAAAATTCTGTCATGGATTACTCCTGTTCCTGCCCGGGTGCGGCGGCAGGGAAGAAAATATCGAAACGGGTAACCGGATGATTATCTACCTGGATTCGGCCCCCCAATTCAGTAATGAATCCATATACCACGGAAAGACCTAACCCGGTACCTTTTCCAACATCTTTGGTGGTGAAAAAGGGATCAAAAATCTGGGGCAGGAGGTCATCGTCAATGCCGGCCCCGTTATCTGTCACCGTCAGACAGATGTCCCCCTCACGGGTGAGACGGGTTGTCAGGGTAAACCGATCCCCCTGTTCACGGAGGGCGTCCAGTGCGTTGAGCCAGAGGTTGGTCAAAATCTGCCCGGCAATGGTTGCATCGCAACTGATCATGGGAAGGTCCGGGGCAAGTTTTGTCGAAATCTTTATATTGTTGTCCCGGGCCTGGGTTTTGAACACGTCCAGCTCCGAAGTGATGAGCCGGTTGATATCACAGGTGCCGGTAAGGATTTTGGGCGGCCGTGCCAGATTCAAAAGGTTACGTACAACACTTTTGGCATTACGGGTGTGCTTGAGAATCACCTCCACGTCCCGGGTGGTATCCGGATCGGAGATGCCGTCCTTGATCAGATCTGCGTATACCTGAATGACTCCTAAAGGATTGTTTATCTCATGGGCAACGCCGGCGGCCATCCTACCGATGGCAGACAGGCGTTCTGCCTGCTGCATCCGTTCCAGCATCTCTTTTTCAAGGGTGATTTCCCTGGCGTAAAGCACCATGCGCATACCGGTCTGCTCCTGACTGTCCAGGGGATAAAGGTCCACATCAAAAAAACGGTTATCCGCTGTTTTGATTTCATCCTTCACCGGCCTTGCGGTGCTCACCACCTGTGACAGAATATCACAGGTATCTTTTGACTCACTCCCCATACACAGAAAGCTGCGCAGGGCATTCTC
Source organism: Desulfobacterales bacterium (assembly GCA_022361315.1). Next base: position 8,467 of record JAKSBB010000876.1, on the reverse strand, counting down.
ACGGTCCGTCCGCTTGTCCTGGGGGAAAATTAGGCGGCTGCCCTGATTGGCAATGATGATGTGGCAGTCCTCATCGATGAGCATGAGCGGATCTGATATCCCCTTAAATACGGACTGGAGCATGTCGTGCTGAAACCGGATGTTTGAAAATGCATGGATATTCTCAATCAGGATGGCCACCTGCTGTCCCAGGGCCAGGAGGATGTCCTGATCCAGATCATCCCGATCCGGCGGGCTGTCCCAGGACAGGCTGAGTATGCCCCAATGACTTTCAGGTGATTTAACCGGAATATAAAGGTCTGTTTCAATACGCAGAATTTCGTCTTTCCAGAGCAGTTCACGGATCTCCTCCGACAGGGGGACGATGTTTCCCGGCTGCTGCCAGGCATAGTAATTCTCCGAAACAACGGTGCAGTGGTATACCGCCTGGACAGCGCCATAACGCCTGCCCACACTTTCGAGCAGGCTGGAGATGAGTTGGCGGGTATCCAGTGAACTGCCGAACCCCGAAAGCAGGTCCACAAAAAGGCGGACGTCCCCCAGATGTTTTTTTGCCTTGAGGTCCAGGGCGCGGGTCCGGTCCGCCACACGGGCCTCAAGGTTCTGGGCGTAATCCTCCAGTTCCCGCCTGGCGTCTGAAAGACAAACGGCCAGCTCATCCACGCCTTCCACCAGCCCTTCGATTTCATCTTTTTTACCCAGGTTTTCGATGATGCGCTGTTCCTGCACCCCGGAAAACCGGGTTTTGAAGATCCGGGTCAGGTGCTGAAGATTTTTCATCACCAATTGATCGAAGAAAAGACTGATCAGACCGGCAAAGGAGAGGATGCCCAGAAGATACAGGCTGAGGTATTGGAGGGTTAATTCTTTGGCAGGGCTTTTAATATAATCAACAGGAAATCCGGCCACCACCACGCCACCCACTTCTCCGATTTTGTAGTGGAATCCGTTTTTCGCACCGTATATGTTTATGAGTTCTTCCGGTGCATCCGACGGTTCCCCGTGGCATTGCATGCATGAAGATTTAAATGTAACGGGGCGGGCCACCAGGTGATATGCCACACCGTTTACCAGGGTGGTGTCCTCCCAGAATTTCAGGTCTTTTTTATCGTCAAAATTGCGGATGAGGTCTGCTTCAAACCCATCGGGTGTTGAGGCAGGGTTCCTGGGGTTCCGGCTGACCCGCCGGTAATGGTAGTTGGAGGCGTCCCGGGTGTTCAACCGTGCCATCACCTGCCTTGATATATACGAAGATGACATGGCCTGAAGGATGAAGCGCCCCTCGGGCAGGGCCTCAAACATCTCCGGGCGCAGGACGGTTTTGACATAATCCTGGACAGCATCGGACTGTGCCAGCAACATCCTGGAGCGTTGGCTGATTTCCGATTCCATGATGGAGTTGTAGTGGAAATACATGATCACACTGATACAGATGCCAAGAGCGGTGGCAAACATGACCAGACCCATAATAAATTTTAGACGCAGGTTAATTGATCTTGCGGGCATTGGGGGGCTCCTCTTTATCCCGTATGGAAACAGCAACATCCGGGACGATATTTCCACCTGGTGTTCACTACTCTTGCTGACGTTCAATGGCTTTTCTGGCTGCCTTGTATGTGGGGCTTTCCAAGATCGCTGCCCTGCTTACATCAAATTCTTCAATTGTAATATGTCCCCTTTCCACCTGGGTTGTCAGTACCTCCATATTCTTTTCCACCACTGATAAATAGGTCTTGAGTTTATCCGGGTTATCCTGAAAATAAGCCACATCTCTTACGGTCTCAGAATTTCCGCATCCCCACAAGGCCAGGGCCATGAGCATACCCGCCAGTAAAATATATGGTTTCATGTCCCCTCCTCTTTATTGGTTCATGATCTGTGAACTCGTATTATACATCAAAATTGTCAATTTCTATCCATAAAAAAGGCCGGAGCGCTCATGGAACGCATCCGGCCTAAGGGGATTTATTCCCTGATACGGTTACTCAGGAAGGGTTTTAAAACCAATGATCAGAATCAGTAAGCAGATGACCATTCCGGAGATAAAGGGCGTGGTAAACCCGTATTGTTCGGGTGCCTTCATGGCAATGGAGCCCAAAAGCTCCCGCTGGCCATCATAGGAGGCATCAATTTCCGTATAAAAATAGGCGCCGGAATCAATGTCCCTGGCTTCAATTGTCTCCACAATGGTGTTGAACATGGGGATATGCTTTTCTCCATAGGGCCCGATCACTGTGGCAAAGAGCCAGAGCGCTGCCATGGTTCCCATGAGAACAAGCCATGCTTTTGCTTTTGATTTTTCAGTCTTGGTTTCCATATGATTACCCTTCCTTTTTGTCATTCCGTTCTATTGAGCGCCTTAGATGGTGGCGGTCAGTTCAGGGAAGATCAGGTAGAATACAATGTATGCCATGGTCAGTGTCAGACAGAGGTTGAAAGACTGGCCAAAGACATAGAGAATAAGGGGTTTTCCACCTGAGAAATGTTCTTTGAGTTCTCTGAAGTTTGTTGCCAGACCAATGGATACAAATGAGAGAATAAAGAACCAGCCTCTGAAGAGGTCACTCATACCTTTGATGGATCCCTTATCGATCATGGAATAACCCAAACCTGAAATTTCTGCATTGAAGCTTGAGTAAATCATGGAGAAGATGACAGATGCTGCGATAAATCCGAGAACGAATTTGGGGAATCTGTACCAGATTTCCATGAGGCCTACCTTGTTCCCGGTTTCTGCCGCTTCCACTCTGGTGGTGAAGTAAATGGCCACGAAGAAGGCCATGACACCGATGAGTACGTTCTGGATCATCTTGATGGTGGCGGCAACGTTCAGGGCTTTTTCACCTAAAAAGGCACCCGCTGCAGCAACTGCACCGGTGGCATCAATGGTTCCGCCCATCCAGGCGCCACCAAGGACTTCAATTTTGTCCGCAGGGAAGAAGCCGTGTATCACGGCCGGCATGGCAATCATCATGATGGAGGTGAAAACCAGGGAGAGACCAACCGCCAGGGTCAGGTGCTCTTTTCTGGCCTTACAGGCAGAGGCTGCCGCTATGGCTGCAGACACACCGCAAACCGACATGTCGGAACAGATAACCGCATTCAGGCGTTTGGATTTCATCTTGATGATCTTCTGGCCGAACCAGAAGGTGACCAGCCAGACAATGGGCGTGACTACCCAGGCCACGAAAATACCCGCGGTACCGATGGTGATGATCTTCTCAAACAGGATCTTGGCACCCAGAAGCACCAGGCCGGTCTTGATGTAGAACTCGGTCTGGATGGCAGGGAAAACCCATTTGGGTGTGCCCACGGTATTGGAGATGAGCATACCAAAGAAGATGGCCCATGCGGCATACCCCACCCCATAATGCTTCATGGTGGCCTGGGACGCGAACATCCAGGAGAGTACGGCAACGGCAAAGATAAAGGTGAAGGCCTTGAGAAACTGGGTAAAGGAATTGCCCATGGCTTTCATGCCAATACCAAAGAAGACAGCAAAGAAAACCCCCAGGCCCAGAAGTTTGAACACCTGGTTGTAGGGTTTGGCTGAGCTGACTTTTTTCTTGGCCTTGCCTTCAACAAACTTGGCATTTCGCCAGTCCTGAATGGCATTCTTGGCCGTCTCGTTCAATGCCTGATTTTTAAAACCTGCCGCTTCAGCAGCCTGCTCCGCAGCCATAGCCGCAGCAAAGAGCCCGTCTGTCTTGGCTTTGGCCTTATCATACTTGGCCTGGGCCTTGGCTTTTTTAGCATCTGCCTTTTCTTTGGACATGAAGAAGGCATCTGCCGGATTGCTGCTCCACTTATGGGTTTTTTTGGTTACGGAACTGAGCCATTTACCGGCATCAATTTTTTTGGCCTGAACCTTGGCCTTGGCATCGGACATCTTATACCAGGCAATGGTTTTGAAGGCATCGGTGCGGTTGGCAGCCTCACTATACTGGGCTTCAGCCTTTTCCAGTTTGGCTTTCATGTCTCCGGAATGGGGAAAATAGATGAACATCCCTGCAAGGAGGATGGCAAAACCGAGCCAGATGGCCCACCAATCCTCTTTTTTCCACATTTCCGACCATTCCCATTTTCCAATGTCTCTGACCACTTGTGAATTGTCAGACATAGGGTTTTCTCCTAATTTATTTGGGGTTAAAAAATATGCAACTCTGTGCTGGCCATCAGGAGATTGCAATGGGTGTGCCAATGTGTGGGTTGTGTTGTAATGGCTTGAAATGACAGGGATTGTCCTGTTGTCCGGGTGGATGGGTGTAAACTCAAGTTTGCAGGTGTGAAGTGTGAAGGATCCAGGGTGCCTCCCATGGAATGAAATAAATAAGGAGAAAACACGGAGGTTTTGGGCAGGGGGGAAATTCAGGTTGAAAAATGAGTTGGAAAGATATAATGTCGCTATAAAACAGACGTTATCAGGCTATATAAAAGATAAGGTGTATCGGAGGGACGACCATTTCTTCATCGGAAACAGATATCAGGGAATGGACATTCAGGGGAAACTTTGACGAGCCCAGGTTGGCTGAACTCAGTGAATTGTATGCAGCTATCGGGTTCGAAGTGAAACACCTCCCATATATCGGGGAGCAGGGTGTAAGCTGCAAGCAATGCCTTGATTCTGAACCGGACCGGTTTCATGCCCTCTATACCAGAAGACCATGCCATCAAATGAATAGGAAGATCAATGAACGACAGAACCATCAGGGATAGAAAAGGCCAGGAGTTAAAACCCAGGGCCCGAGTGAAATTTGAAGTATACGGTGAGGAGATGATTGAAAAAGAGGTGAAATCTTCAGGTAACAGCGGTCGTATCTACCTGCCGCCAAACTGGGTGGGACATACCGTTAAAATTATAAAGGTTGAATAGCTCACCCTTCCTCAAAAATATCATAGGAGCCGGGCAGGAAATTTTCTTGCCCGGCTTTTTTTGTGTCTAATTCATTAGTATAAAAGCCTATTCTTCGATACCTGCTTTCAGAATATAGAGTTAAGAAATGAAAAAAAGTCGGAAAAAATCAGGGTTTCCCTGATTGATTTGAAAAATCTCCAACTGATATAAATGAGATGAGCCTGGAAAAAAGAAGACCCTGGTCGAGTCGAATCGCCATTGGCCTGATCAGAATACCAGACAAAGTGGAGGTTGCCATACCCATGCTTGACCGTGTTGACAATCATCAAAATCCGAAGGTTATCCATCTGATGCTCACGCGTGCGTGTAACCTTTCCTGCATCTATTGCCATCCCGACAGAAATGCTTGCGGTGAATTATCCGCATCTGAATGGAAACAACTGATTGACCGGCTCACCGAGACATACGGCCGTCTCACTCTTCTCGTCAAAGGCGGAGAACCCATGCTTCGAAAAGACCTGATGGAAATTCTTCGCCATATCAAATCCAAGGGGCACAAGATCTTCCTGATCACCAACGGTACCCTGATCCTAAATGAAAAAACGGCCAGACGTCTTGAAACCTGTGTGGATCATGTGGAGATCTGCCTGGACGGCATTTCTCCGGAAACAACAGACCCTGTTAAGGGGGAGGGCGTATTTGAACGGGCGATGACAGGGATTAAGTTCCTGCATCAGACCCGTGTCAAGCTGGGGCTCTCTTTTGTGATCCAGAAAGAAAACAAATCAATCCTTTGGGAACCCTTGGAGGACTTTATGAAAGAACATTTAAGTGACACCACCCCTGTCCGTATCGACAATCGTTTGAACTCCCCGGTTAATTTTGACAGAGGCGCAGAAGATCTTTTTGATTTCCTTCGTGCCGGGGATAAGCTGGCATGTCACGGACGTCTTGGGAAAACCAATTCCGGTGAAGCATTTGAAATAGATGCTGACGGCTGTTTTCATCCATATGCAGCGGCAGATCAGGATCATAGACATGAGGTGAAAACACTCTAATCGTTTATTTTAAGGCCTTTCTTTACGTTTTCTTGCGTGTCGGCAGGACCTCTGCTCCGGAGGCCTGTCGATGCGTTTTCTTTTTTAATTTCGCAAGTATTTATACGAAATGATAGTGTTGGACGAACTGAACCTTTTTCAGACTACGTGAACATGGTTTTGCGACTGCGGGGAGCAAGGGTGTAAATTCCGGTTGCCTTCGGTGGTGGAATACGCTATTCTGCCCTCTATTCAACACTTTCCAAGGTAAAAGAAATGTCAAAGGGCCCGGCACCCTATTTCATTATTTTTCTGTTGGATCTTAAATGAAGGCATCACGAAATAAATTTGGCCTATTATAATTTGGCACTGATCACGAAAATATAAGAGGTGTGGCTATGAGCATGTTAACATCCATTGAAAGTATTGCCTATGAATTCCCGGAAACGGTTGTAACTTCACAGCAGATTGAAGACCGGCTGGGACCGGCGGTACAGAAGTTTGGTTTTGAACCCGGATATTTTGAGGAACTCACCGGTATCAAGGAACGGCGGATCTGGGGGAATGAAATGAAGCCCAGTGATGCCGCCACTAAAGCGGCTGAGAAACTGCTGGAGACTGCGGGGATAGACAGGGATGAGATCGGCTGTATTGTCAACACCTCTGTTTGCCGGGATTACATCGAACCTTCCGTGGCCTGCCTGGTACACGGAAATCTTCAGCTTCCTGCCACCTGTCTGAACTTTGACGTGTCCAATGCCTGTCTGGGATTTGTCAACGGTATCCATATCATCGATGCCATGATGAGAACCAAGCAGATTAAATACGGGCTGATCGTAAACGCTGAATGCTCCGGGCACTCCCTTGAAAACACCTTGAAACTGATGACCAGTCCGGAAGCGGATCTGGATACCTTCAGAGAGAACTTTGCCACCCTCACCTTAGGCTCAGGTGCCGTTGCCATGCTTTTGGCCAGAGAGGATGTGGCCAAAGAAGGCCATATTGTTCGCGGAACTGTCAGCCGGGCAGACACCCGGTATAACCGGATCTGCGTGGGTGAAATTGATCAGAGCCAGATGCGCTCAGATCCCCAGACCATGCTGAAAGCCGGTGTTGAACTTTGCATTGACACCTGGAAGGAAGCCACGGAAATTATCCCGGGATGGAGTGCCAAAGGAATCGATGTGGTGGCTCCGCACCAGGTGAGCATTAAACATACCCAGGCCATGTGCGATGCCGTAGGGCTTGATATGGCTAAAGTCTACCTGAGCATTCAGACCACGGGCAATATCGGACCTGCCGGTGTACCGGTATCCATGAAAATGGCCGAAGAAGAAGGCCGTTTGAATAAGGGGGATTACCTGGCGCTTCTGGGGGTCGGTTCCGGTCTCAATTGTATGGTGATGGGGGTGGACTGGTAAGCCGATTTCACAGGCCCACTTTCCCGTTAGAAATAAAAACGCCCTTTCCCGGTTGGTATACCGGGAAAGGGCGTTTGTCTTTTAAGGCTATCATTAAAGGGGCTACATGCCCAGATAGGCCTTTTTTACATCTTCATTTGCCAGAAGGTTCTCGCCGGTATCGGTCATGGTGATGGCACCGTTTTCCATAACATAGCCGCGGTGGGCGGCTTTCAACGCCAGGTTGGCATTCTGCTCCACAATAAAAATCGTGGTCTTATGCTCCTGGTTGATCTTCTTTATAATATCAAAGATCTGGCGGATAATAATCGGTGCAAGGCCAAGAGACGGCTCATCCAGAAGCAATACCTTGGGCCGTGACATCAGGGCCCGGGATATGGCAAGCATCTGCTGCTCCCCCCCGGAAAGGGTGCCCCCGGACTGGTTGCGCCGGTTGGCCAGAATGGGAAACAGGCCGTAGACATAGTCCAGATCCTCTTTGATGCCATCCTTGTCATCCCTTAGAAATGCCCCCATATCCAGGTTTTCAGCCACGGTGAGGTAAGGAAAGATTCTCCGCCCCTCGGGAACCTGGCAGATGCCCCGTTTTACAATGTCGTCCGGTGCCATATGGGTGATGTCTTCTCCGTTGAACTCAACGGTTCCCCGTTTTGCCGGCACCACACCGGAGGTGGTCATCAGGGTGGTGGATTTACCGGCGCCGTTGGCACCGATGAGGGAGATGATTTCCCCTTCGGACACCTCAATGGAGATGCCCTTCAGCGCATGAATATTGCCGTAGTATGTATGTACGTCATTTAGTTTAAGCATCGTCAGACTCGTCTCCCAGATAGGCCTTGATCACTTCCGGATTTCCGGCAACCTCATCCGGCGATCCTTCTGCAATGCGATTCCCGAAATTCAGTACCATTACCCGATCGGACAGATCCATCACCACGCCCATTTCATGTTCGACCAATACCACCGTTATTCCCATTTCTTCATTCACATCAATCAGGTAGCGGGCCATGTCCTCGGTTGCTTCGGAGTTCATGCCGCTGACCGGCTCGTCTATTAACAGTAGTTTCGGCTTCATCGCCAGCGCACGCCCCAGTTCGACCCGTTTCTGAATACCGTAAGGCAGGGCACCAACCGGCTTTTTACGCATGTTTTGC
>JAKSBB010000439.1 GCA_022361315.1 Desulfobacterales bacterium | reverse complement strand
GATATGAAAACCCCGCAGCCCACGTGGGTAAACAGACGCTGATAACTGGCCAGAGAGGACTTGAGTTTGGCCTTCTGGGCCACCATATCCGAAATATCACGATAAATGGAAAGTTTAGAGCGGGTACCATCCCGGTTCAAAACGGGAAGTTCCGTCAGGGCGAAGGTTTTGCCCACAGTGGGTATGAAGACTTCCCCCTTGTGGGTTTCCTGACCCTCAAACACCTCTTTGTGACGACACCAGCTACAGGGAACGTCAGACCCGGTCAACACTTCGTAGCATTTCTTTCCCACCCCGTCACCGAAAAGGCGGCTCATGAATTTATTCATGTACTCAACCGTGTAATCTTCGCTGATGATGTAGATGCCTTCTTCAAAGGCATCCAGAGCGTCCAGCAACCTTGGGGTGTGATCGGTCATGGCAACCTCCATATGGATAAGTGGTAGGGGTGCAACTACCCTACCCCGCCAGAGGATTCATTGTCAAGACAGCCATCCTGACACCCCCCTTGTCAAAACAGTTTATTCCTCTATAATAGGCAGGCTTAAAAAAACATTTAACGACACCCAAACAGGAGCAGCACATTGACATCAGCCACACACCATTTTCCAGCCCGGGTATATTATGAAGATACGGACCACTCCGGTGTGGTCTACCATGCCAACTACCTGAAATACTTTGAACGGGCCAGGGAAGAAATCATCGGCGTGGATGTCCTGGCAAATATGTGGCATGAGAGCCAGACCGGTTTTGCGGTCTACAAGGCCAATATCGGTTACCATGACGGTGCGGTGTTCGGAGATCTTCTGGATATCCGCTCCACCTGGACCAAAGAGGGGCCCTACAGAGTGATCTTCACCCATGAGGCCTGGCGGCCGGGAAAAGAAAAACCCGCCGTTACCTGCAAACTGGAACTGGTCTGTCTCGGTCCCGGAAAAAAATTATTGCCCGTTCCTGAACTGCCCTTTCTGGAGTAGCCCCTCACCTCCGCGAAATTTCGCAAATGCTAATTTTTCGACCCTTAAAAAGGTCCGACCAAAAAACCTTTTATGCAGAACCACTTAGCGACACTTCCCCCTTGCAGACAGAACACAAAATTTACAAAACGAACAGCGGTCGGAGGAGCATTACTAATGTTTACTTGTAAAAAAAGGAGGTTAGCCCGAGGCATTGCCCGAGGGATTTCTTTTTTTTTCTATTGACAAAGCTTTCAAATATCGATTAAAAAAATTCCTACAAAATTAGTAGGAAATTCTTCGTTGCAGACGGACAATTCTCCGTTGCAGACGAACAAAACACATAAACATCCATAATCAAACCATGGGGATCGGGTTATGTTAAAACAAAGATCTTTAGGGCTGCTGTTGGGAACAACAGCATTTTTATTTTTATTTCCTTTTATTGTTGCTGCCAGTGTGAATATGACGGGGGAACCGGCTGAGTTGCGGCCGGATATTCTCGTCATCGACATTCCCTCCTCTCCGGATCACAAGGATATGCCGAAGGTTTTGTTTAAACATGACCTGCATACCGAGGCCGTAGAGGGACAGTGCATCAAGTGCCATGACAAAAAGGATGAAGAGATCGTCTTCAAATTCAAGCGGACCGAAGATACGGCAGGCAGTGACTACATGGATCTTTACCATGAAAACTGTGTGGCCTGCCATTCGGAGATGAAAGGCAAGGCAGATGCCACCGGCCCCATGGAGGCCGAATGCCGGGTCTGCCACAATGCCAACCCAAAAACAGGTTCTTCATGGGCGGCCATCAATTTTGACCGTTCCCTGCACTATACCCATGAAAAGGCCGAAACCATCAGATCCGGTATCAAGAATGAAGATACCAACTGCAACGCCTGTCACCACAGTGCCAACATGAAGGCCAAGACCACCTTTTATGAAAAAGGCAAAGAGTCTGCCTGCATTTACTGCCACAAGGAGACCGCTGTTGACGGTATCCGCTCCGGCCGGAACGCTGCCCACGACTCCTGCGTGGCCTGCCATCTTTCCATGGCGGAAATGAACAAGGATGCAGGGCCTGTGGATTGCGCCGGCTGCCACGCCATCGAAAAGCAGAAGGTCATAAAGGTGAATACCGACATGCCCCGGCTTGACCGGAACCAGCCAGACCAGGTGCTGCTAACCGGCTGGGATACGCTGGGTCAGAATGATGAGGAAAACGCGCAATTCATTGCCCAGCACATGGATGCGGTTCCTTTCAACCATAAGACCCACGAGGCCACCAACCAGAGCTGCAAAGTCTGCCACCATGAGACCCTGAACAAATGTGTGTCCTGCCACACTGTCAAAGGTGAAGAAAAAGGCGGCTATATCAAACTGGCGGACGCCATGCACAAGGGCAATGCATCCCAGAGCTGCATCGGCTGTCACAACGAAAAGAAAGCGGCCAAGGAATGTGCCGGATGCCACGCCCAGATGCCGAAAAAAGCCACCCGGGACCAGGACTGCGCGTCCTGCCACGCCGTGGATGTGAAATCTGAGTCCGCAGCGGTTCTCAACGATGCTGAAGCAAGCGGCACCCTCGCCAAAGCAGCCATGGACAGCAGATCCTACACCAAAGTGAATCTGGCCGACATCCCCGAGATTGTTGTCATTGATGCCATCGAGGCGGAATACAAACCCAGTGAATTCCCTCATCGTAAGATAGTAGAGGCAATCTTCACAAAGGTGGAAAACAATACCATGGCCACGGCCTTCCATAAAAACGACCTGACCATGTGCATGGGCTGCCACCACAACAGTCCGGCCACCATGACCCCGCCCAAGTGCGCGTCCTGTCATGCAAAACTGCCTGATACCGCCACCGGGAAACCGGGTCTGAAAGGGGCATACCACGGCCAGTGCATCACCTGTCACACCAAAATGGAAGTGACCAGCGTGCTGCCCACGGACTGTACCAAATGCCATGAGAAAAAATAAAAGAATCTATATAAGAGAAGAATAAAGGTGGATTTATGGCTATTTCCCGAAGAAAGTTTCTTGGCTGCCTAACGGCCGCATTAGGAACCACAACAGGTGTGGGGGCCTTAGCCCATGCCGCATCCAATAAAGATTTCAAAGGCTATCCCGACAGCTTCGGCGTACTCCACGACAGCACCAAGTGCATCGGTTGCCGGAAATGTGAAGAGGCCTGTAACACGGTAAACGAACTTGGCAAGCCCGAAAAACCATTTGATGACCTGACGGTTCTGGAGGAAAAACGGCGGACCGACGAAGATGTGTACACGGTGGTCAACAAATTCGGTGGTGTGTTCAACAAGATCCAGTGTAACCACTGTCAGGAACCGGCCTGCGCCTCAGCCTGTTTTGTAAAGGCGTTCAAGAAAGATGAAACCGGCGCCGTCATCTACGACGAGTCCCTCTGTGTGGGATGCCGCTACTGCATGGTGGCCTGTGCCTTTAACGTACCGGCCTACACCTACAATGATCCCCTCACGCCCAAGGTGACCAAGTGCACCATGTGCCACCCCAGAATTGTTGAGGGTAAACTGCCGGGCTGCGTGGAAATCTGTCCCAAGGAAGCCCTGATCTTCGGCAAACGGTCCGATCTGATCAAACTGGCCTGGACCCGGATCACCCAGAAACCGGAAAACTACATCCAGCATGTATACGGCGAGCATGAAATGGGCGGCACGTCCTGGCTTTACATTGCCGGCGTTCCCTTTGAACAGATCGGTATGAGAGAAGATCTCGGCACGACATCTGCCCCGGAGCTCACCTCCGGCGCCCTGGCAGCCGTCCCCATCGTCGTAGGTCTCTGGCCCGTCCTCCTCACCGGTGTTTACGCCATTGCCAAGCGCAAGGACAAAATTGCCAAGGAAGAGCAGGAAACTGCTGTTCAGGACGCCATTGACAGCGCCACCGAAGAGATGAACAAACAGCTGGCCCAGTTGAAAGACAAGATGACCAAGGAACAGCAGACCGCTGTGGCCAACGAAGTTAAAAAAGCCCTTGAAGAAGCGGCCAAGAAAGCCGAGGAAGAAGCCAAGGCTGCCGAAGAAGGTGGCGCTGACGCTGCGGACGCTGGCGAAGAGGAGGACAAATAATGGAAAATAACAGCAACCAACCCTATAACTGGTTTACGCCGTTCAACATTCTGACGGCGATCGTTTTAGGTGTCGGTCTTGTCCTGACCATCGCGCGCTTCGGCTGGGGCATCGGTGCCGTCACCAACCTTGACAACAACAATCCCTGGGGCCTGTGGATCGGGTTTGACCTGCTCTGCGGTGTTGCCCTGGCAGCCGGCGGGTTTACCACCTCAGCCGCCTGTTATATCTTCGGCCTGAAACGGTTTCACTCCGCGGTCCGGCCGGCCATTCTCACCGCCTTCCTGGGCTATGCCCTGGTGGTATTTGCCCTGCACTATGACGTTGGACGCCCCTGGAAACTGCCCTACCCCATCTTTGTATCCCAGGGCACTTCTTCCCTGCTCTTTGAAGTAGGCCTGTGCGTCTTCCTTTACCTGACCGTTCTCTTCATTGAATGGACACCGGCCGCCTTTGAATGGCTGGGGTTCAAGAGCCTTCGCAAAGTCGTGGTAAAACTGACCCTGCTGCTCACCATCTTCGGTGTGGTTCTGTCTACCCTGCACCAGAGTTCACTGGGCGCCTTGTTCATGATTGCACCGTCGAAACTCCACCCGTTGTGGTACTCGGGTTACCTTCACGTGTACTTCTTCATCTCAGCCATCTTTGCCGGGTTGTCCATGGTTGTCTTTGAAGGTACCATGGCCCACAAGTGGCTCCATCACAAGATGGACGATACCCATCTGGCCGAGGCAGACGGCGTTGTCCTGGGATTCGGCAAAGCCGCCTCCTTCATCATGATGGGCTACCTGGGTATAAAAGTCATTGGGTTAGCTGTGGATAACAACTGGCGTTACCTGGGCACCGGCTGGGGCGCATGGTACCTGGTTGAGATCATCGGCTTCGTCCTTCTTCCCGCCGTTCTCTACTCCGTAGGGGCCAGGGAAAAGAAACTGAAACTGATCCGCATTGCCGCCGCCTGGACCGTTCTGGGTATCGTACTGAACCGGTTTAACGTCTCGATGATTGCCTTCAACTACCATCTGCCGGCTGCAGACCGTTACTTCCCCAGCCTCCCGGAAATCGGCACCACGATCTTCATCGTATTTGTGGGAATCACGGTATACCGCTTCATCACGGCCAAAATGCCCATACTTTACGAACACCCTGAATACAAAGAAGAGCATTAATCAAGGAGATATAACATGGAATTTTTCACACTCCACGACTTTATGACATATTCCAAGGGAATCACCTACCTTGTGATGGGCGCCATCCTGGTTTTCATGCCGGCATACTGGCTCTATCTCACGGACCGGGACGATTAAGGACTTAAGGTCGGATGATCAGGAACAAAGACACCAATCGATTAATCTATTAGGAATATGGAGGCATCAATGCACGCTTTTTTAACAGGACCTCTCTTTTACATATCCCTGGCGGTCTGCCTGGGGGGAATGATTTTTAGGTTCTATAAATATTTCACTGGCCTGAGCTGGCAGCTTGACCGCGTGGCCTACAAAGAATACCCCATGATGGGACTCAAGGGCGCCTGGCGATCCATCTACAAATGGCTGATCCCTTACGGAACTTACGGCTGGCGTCAGCAACCGGTAATGGCGACCGCGTTCTTCGCCTTTCATATCGGTGCGGTCTGCATCCCGCTTTTTCTGGCCGGCCACAACGTGTTTCTCAAGGAAAAGCTGGGCTTCTCCCTGCCCATGCTGGGTGCCTGCGCAGCCGACATCATCAGCTGGCTGGCCATTGCAGGCCTGAGCGTATTGGCCCTGCGCCGCCTGGTACTGCCCGAGGTACGGATTCTGACGGACAGAAAAGACTGGGGCGTGCTCCTGCTCTCTTTTCTCCCCTTTGCCACCGGCCTTCTGGCCCGGTACCAGGTGGGAGATTACGGGCTCTGGCTGAACCTGCACATCCTCTCCGGGGAACTGGTGCTGCTGGCCATTCCGTTTACGAAACTGTCCCATGTATTCCTGTTCTTTGCCTCCCGTGCACAGCTTGGAATGGATTTTGGTATAAAACGCGGCGGCCTCAAGGGAACGCCAATGGCCTGGTAATCGCCATCAACCTGCATTAAGGAGAACTATCCATGCCGGAAGGTAAATATTGTAATAAAACCCCCATTGATACGGCCCAGGGCATCACCGATCTTTTGGCGGACAAAAGCGGTGCCAAATATTACGAAGAAATGAAAAGCCTGGAGGTGGATTCAGACCTCCTCTGGAAAACCATACAGAACACCTGCAAGTCCCGTATCCGGACCTGGCTTGAAATCTGTGCCCATTGCGGCATGTGTGCCGATTCCTGTTTCCTGTACCTGGCCAATGACCGGGTACCCGAACAGGTACCGGCTTACAAGATTCAATCCACCCTGGGTACCATCATCAAGAAGAAGGGCAAGGTATCCAACAAGTTCATGCGTGACGCCATGAGAGTGGCCTGGGCCCAGTGCACCTGCTGCAACCGCTGCGGCATGTACTGCCCCCACGGCATAGACACCGGCATCATGTTCGGCTACCTGCGCGGCCTGCTCTACCAGCAGGGATTCGTACCCTGGGAGATGAAAATCGGCGCGGGCATGCACCGGGTTTACAACGCCCAGATGGACATCTCCAGTGAAGACTACGTGGACACCTTTGAGTGGATGGTGGAAGAGTACGAAGACGACTATCCCGGACTCACCGTTCCCGTGGACGTGGAAGACGCCGACATCATGTACACGGTCAACGCCCGTGAAGCCAAGCATTATCCGGAAGATCTGGCTGAAGCGGCCATTCTTTTCCACATTGCCGGTGAAAACTGGACCATCCCGTCCAAAGGCTGGGAGCAGACCTCCCTTGCCATGTTCGCCGGTGACTGGGCCGCCTGCAAACAGCAGGTGGAATCCGTCTACGATGCCATGGAGCGTCTCCGCCCCAAACGGATGATCGGCACCGAGTGCGGCCACGCCCACAGGGCATCTGTTGTTGAAGGCCCCTATTGGGCCGGCCGTAAAAGCGGCAGACCCCCGGTGGAATCCATCCATTATATTGAATGGCTGGCTGAAGCCCTGCGCGAAGGCAAGCTGAAAATCGATCCGGCCAAACGGATCAAACAACCCGTCACCCTTCAGGATTCCTGCAACTACGTCCGTAACCACGGCCTGAGGGATACGGCCAGGGAAATCCTCTCCTATCTGGTGGAACCCGGATACTTCATCGACATGGATCCCAAAAAGCAGCACAACTTCTGTTGCGGCGGCGGCGGTGGATTCAACGGTATCGGCTATTTCAGAAAAGAGAGAAATGTGGGGCTGAAGGTAAAACGGGATCAGATTCTGGCCACCGGTGCCAAGCTGGTCATTGCCCCCTGCCACAACTGCTGGGATGCCATCCGTGACCTGGAAGAGGAATTTGAAATCGGCATCAAATGGTCATTCCTCAAACCCCTGGTCATCAAGATGCTCGATATCCCCGACCATCTCAAACCCCAGGAAGAAGACGAATAATCCCTTTGTTTTTGACTTAAACCCGGCCTTTCCCGCACCAGGGAAAGGCCGGGCTCAATAAAGGTATGTGTACGTTACCATGAGGCTCACCACCAAAAGCCGCTACGGCACCCGACTGATTCTTGACCTTGGCGTTTACGGTGCGGACAACCCCGTTCCACTGGGGGACGTTTCCAAACGGCAGAATATCTCCCTGAAATACCT
>JAKSBB010001224.1 GCA_022361315.1 Desulfobacterales bacterium | reverse complement strand
GGCCAAGGCGGAGGGACTCTACAATATCTTTGTCACCAACGGGTTTATGAGTCCCGAGCTGCTGGAGATGGCAGGCGATGTGCTGGACGCGGCCAATGTAGATCTAAAAGCATACAGCGACGGGTTTTACCGGAAGCTTTGCAACGCCCGGCTCGAACCGGTAAAAGAAACCCTTCGTCTGATGAAGCGGAAAGGGATGATGGTGGAGGTCACCACCCTCCTCATACCGGGGCTGAACGACGATCCTGAAGAACTCGGGCAGATGGCCGGATTCATCTGTGATGAACTGGGACCGGAAACCCCCTGGCATCTTTCCCGGTTTCATCCCACATACCGCCTGACGGACAGATCCGCTACCCCGGTACAAACCCTTGAAACAGCCTGCGAGATCGGTGAGAAGGCCGGGCTACGGTATGTATACACCGGCAATGTGCAAAGTGCCCGGGAGAACACAGGTTGTCATCATTGCGGCCAACTGCTGGTGGAACGCCGGGGGTATACGGTTAACAATCATGTTACGGACAAGGGCAACTGCCCGGGGTGCGGTACACCTGTGTACGGCATCTTTTAAATTAAGACAACACTTAGGACCCATGAACACAGAAGTTAAAACCAAACGTCTATCGGAAAAAACCCGGGATTACGGCAGGATGATTAAGTTTTCCCATTCCATCTTTGCCCTTCCTTTTGCCCTGTCGGCCGTGATTATAGCCTGGCAGTCCCATGCCCCATCTGTCTGGGATCTGGTCTGGATCCTGGTCGCCATGGTGGCGGCAAGATCTGCGGCCATGGGGTTTAACCGGATCGTTGATGCGGCCATCGACGCCAGAAATCCCAGGACCGCCATCCGTGAAATTCCCTCCGGGGTGCTGTCCCAAAAAGAAGCCATATTCTTTGTGGCGGCATCCGGTATGATATTTGTTTTTTCGGCCGCCATGCTGTCCAAGCTCTGCTTTATACTTTCTTTTCCCGTGCTTTTTGCCCTTTGCTTCTACTCCTATACCAAGCGGTTTACCCAATATTGTCACCTTTACCTGGGCTTTGCCATCGCCCTGGCACCGGTGGGGGCCTGGGTGGCAATTACGGATACCCTGAGTCCCGGGGTGGTCTTTCTTTCGGCCAGCCTCTGGACCTACATTGCAGGGTTTGACATTCTATATGCCTGCCAGGATATCGACTTTGACCGGGAACAGGGACTGTTCTCTTTGCCGGCAGCCCTGGGGGCGAGCAATGCCATGAAGGTTTCCTCCCTGCTGCATGTGATGACCATGGGGTTTTTCACGGCCATGTTTTTTGCCTTTGGCATGCACCCGGTCTTTCTGGTGTTTTTAGGCATAATCGGCATCCTTTTAATCGTTGAGCACCGGCTGGTCAATCCCCGTGACCTGAGCCGGATTGATATGGCGTTTTTCCATATGAATTCCATCATTTCCGTGGTGCTTCTGATCGGGGTGATAACGGAGGTTGTCCTCAGATGAATGCAGAAAAAGTTCACCCGGAAATACCGAATAAGGGCAAAACCTATGTGGTGGCAGTTTCAGGGGCATCCGGCAGCCTTTACGGGGTTCGTCTGGTCAAGGCCCTGGCGGAAACCGGGGCGCGGGTGCTGGTGATCCTGTCCGGCGCCGGCAGAAAGGTATTGATCCATGAAATGGGGATGACGGCCGATGAAACCCTGCTGGATTTCCTGCTCAGGTACGGTGTGGACAAAGGGGCGATTTACCGGGTGGAGACCTTTGCCCCGGAAGAGATCGCCGCGGCACCTGCCTCGGGTTCCTTTGTTCATAACGGCATGGCTGTGGCTCCCTGTTCCATGAAAACCCTGGCGGCCATTGCCGGCGGTTATGCCGATAATCTCATTACCCGGTCCTGCGATGTTGCCCTGAAAGAACGCAGACCCCTGATTCTCGTTCCCAGAGAAACTCCGTTCAGTGTGATTCATCTGGAAAATATGACCCGGGCGGCCAGGGCCGGTGCGGTGATTCTACCGCCGTCTCCTTCCTTTTATTCCTTTCCGGAAACCGTCACTGACGTTGCGGATACGGTGGTGTCCAGAATTATGGATCACCTGGGCGCCGAACAACGGCTGACCCGGCGCTGGGGGGAGTAGGTCCTGAAAACATGTCCCGGACGTGCCCAAATCTCTTGCCGGAGCTGGAAAAAAGTGACCAGTGGCCGCCGGCCCGCACCATCCTTGATACCCTTAAATCCGAAGGGTTTGCAGCCTATGTCGTAGGCGGGGCTGTGCGGGACTTGCTTTACGGGGAAACGCCCAATGATGTGGATATTCTGACGGCTGCCTCGCCCGATGCGGTCACCCGTTTGTTTTCAAGCGAGAAAACCCGGCAGGTGGGCCGGAGTTTTGAAATCAGTCTCATCAACGGGGTAGAGGTGGCCTCTTTCCGTAATGGCGGAGAAGAGGGAACGCTTGAGGCAGATCTGGGCATGCGGGATTTTACCATCAACAGCATGGCCTGGGATCCCGTTACGTTTTTCCTGGCAGATCCCCACGGCGGCTGCAATGATCTTAAAAAAGGGAAGATCCGTTTCACCGGAGATCCTGACGCCCGTATCAATGAAGATCCCGTTCGTATGGTTCGGGCCTGCCGGTTTGCCGCCCGGTATCGCAGTGATATTCGTGGGGACACCATGGCTGCCATCCGACGACGGCGCCGGGAACTGCAGAGCAGAGCCGCCGGTGAACGTATCCGGACGGAGGTGATCAAAGCCATGGCCCTGGAAAAACCGTCCCGCTTTTTTACCCTGCTCCACGATACCGGCCTGCTCACTTATATGTTTCCCTGCCTGGACCGGTGCGCGGACCTCAACGGCGGCCCCCATCACGGGGAGACCGTATTTGAACACTGCATGCTGGTGGGAGATGCCCTGCCTGCACGGCAGCCATTGCTCCGGCTGGCCGGTTACCTCCACGATGTCGGAAAGTTTGATGCGGTCCGTTTCAAGGAAGGCAAACTGACCTTTCCCGGCCATGAAACCCACAGGGAGGCGCTTGCCGATGATCTTCGGAATTTGCGGTTCTCCCGCCGGGAGGCAGATTATATTCTATCCCTTATCCGGGCCCATATGCGTCCCCTCAACAGTGAGAGCACGCCAAGGGCTGTCCGCCGTCTTCTCGCCATGCTGGCGGACCTCGGCCTGTCTTACCGGGATTTCATGCGGATGAGAATTGCCGACAAACGGGGAAACCTCGCCAAATCTCCCTATCGCCTGTCAGAAGTAAAGGTCAGAATGAATAAACTTCTGGACGAGATTAACGGAGAGCATGCGTTTACCGTGAACGATCTTGAGATTACGGGGCGGGACATTTGCCGGATTCTGGCGTTGCCGCCGGGACCTGAGATCGGAAAGGTGAAACAGCATCTCTTTGACCGGGTGCTGGACGCACCTGAGCTGAATACCCGGGAAAGACTTGAAACCATTGTCAGGGAGATGACGTTGTGAGGATGAACACCGATTGTTACCCTTGTATTGCCAGGGGGGCTCTGGATGCGGCCCGTCTGGCCACACCGGATGAGACACTTCAGCTGGCCGTACTAAAAAAAATCCTGGGCAAATTATCCGTTCTGGACCCGGACTGGCCCCCGCCGCTTATGGCCCGGTTTATTCAGGAAACCGTGGGGGAAATGACCGGTGTCCGGGATCCCTATGCCCGGCTTAAGGAAAAGTATAATACCATGGCATTGGCGATGATGCCTGAACTTACCGCCATGAAAGCGGGACAGGACGCTCTAAAGAGGTTTGAAACCGGTGTCCGTCTGGCCATTGCCGGCAATATCATTGATTTCGGTACGGCATCCACCGTCGGACGGAAAAAACTTATAGCAACCATCACCCATGCCATGGAAACCCGGGTCACCGGAAGTGTGGACGGGTTCAGGACAGCCGTGGAAGGGGCCTCTCATATCCTCTGGCTGGGAGACAATGCCGGTGAAATTGTATTCGATCGGTTGCTTCTGGAGGAAATGGACTGCGGGAAGGTCATCTATGCCGTGCGGGGAGGGCCCATCCAGAATGATGCCACCATTGAGGATGCAAGGACTTCAGGCCTCACGGAAATGGTCCGGGTAATGGACACCGGCGCCCTGATTCCAGGTACGCTGCTCCCCTATTGTACCGATGCGTTTGTCCGGGAGTTTGAACGGGCGGATCTGATTATTTCAAAGGGGCAGGGCAATTTTGAAACCCTGGATCATGACGACCCGCGTGTGTATTTCCTCTTCAAGGCCAAATGCGGGGTGGTGGCCCGCCAGGCCGGTTGTGATCTGGGTGATGTGGTCATCAAGCAGGGTGGTGTGACGGGGGGAATGGGTTAAGCGGCGTCCGTATACGCTATTGTATATCGTATTTCTTTAAAATTGCCCGGTAATCCGGGCCGGCCCTGAATTGCTTTAATGCATCTGAAAAACGGCGGGCAAGCCCGGCATGACCTCTGGCCTTTGAGAATCCGATGTAAAGCGGATCATTGGTGACACGGGGACCCACGGCCATGATATCTTCACCACCGGGGATCTTCCCGGCCAGGGTACGCAGAACAATGTCGTTGCCGATGATAATATCACACCGCCGGCTCACCAGGTTCCGCACCAGCCCGTCTTCTGTCTCCAGGTGGAGAACATTCAGACCGGCACTCCGGGCATCAAAGTTTTCGCCATAGCTGTAATTGCGGATAGCACCGATACGTTTCCCCTTAAGATCGTCCAGATTCCCGGTAAATAAAACCGGTGAGGATTTCAGTGTGAAGAACATGTTAACTTCCCTGGCCAGGATTGATTCTTCAAAAAACATGAATGTTTCCCGCTCCGGTGTTTTGAACAGGTTCATCATGGCATCTGCCTCTCCGGTTTTGACCAGGTGCAGACATCTGGACCACGGGTATTGGGCGAAACGGATGTCCAGTTCGAGCCTGTCGCTGACACCGGTGATGATATCAACAATAAATCCGGTGAGTTCACCTTTTTCATTCAGGTAATGGTAGGGCGGGAAATTCTGCCCCCGGACGATGGTCAGGGGTTGTCCTGCCCATGCAGCACCAGTGGTGAGGCAGATCACTACGGCAATCGTTGCGAAAAGTCTGGTCATAATTTTACTTGCGTGTTTTGTTGAGAAATAATTTATTCAAGTATGGCAGAAACAGGTGGCGGGATCAACTTAAAATAAGGAAAGGGTGAGGATAATATCGGATAGGGGGATGTCGGGGATAAAACCCTTTACAAGGTATTCCTGCCGGGGCTATAAGAGACCACACCCGGTAAATGCCGGGAGGGTTCAACCGTTTATAGTTAATTGGGAGCCGAAAGGAAATCCATGGGCGATATTGTTCTCATCAATATTACGGGCAGGGATAGAAAAGGGCTGGATGCCCGGTTTACGGGACTTCTGGCCCAGTATAACGTGACGATTCTGGATATCGGGCAGGCCGTGATCCACGATCATATTTCATTGGGTATCCTTGCGGAAATACCCTGCTCGAAGGATTTCTCCCCGATTTTCAAAGACATGCTTTTTGAAGGCCATAAGATGGGACTGACGGTGGATATCAAACCCGTTGACCACGACAGCTATGAGCGCTGGGTTCATGCCCAGGGCAAAGAGCGCCGCATCATAACCATTCTGGGGAGGGACATCAGTGCCCGGCAGATATCTGCAGTGGCCTCGGTGATTGCAAAAAATGACCTGAATATTGATTCCATTACCCGTCTGACCGGCAGGCGGTCATTGGTGCAGACAGGCGATGACAGTCCACAGAGCCCCGGACAGAGTCCCGGACAGAGTCCTAAATCCAGTATCCAGTTTTCGATTTCCGGCACCCCCACCGATATTATGGATATGCGGGGAGAATTCATGCGGATCTCACAGGAGCAGCATATCGATATTTCCTTCCATGTGGACAATATCTACCGGAAGAACCGCAAGTTGGTGGTCTTTGACATGGACTCGACCCTGATCCAGGCCGAAGTGATTGTGGAGCTGGCCAAACTTGCCGGTGTCGGCCGGGAGGTGGAGGCTATTACCGAGGCGGCCATGCGGGGGGAAATGGATTTCAAGGAAAGCTTCAGGCGCAGGGTGGCGCTCCTCAAAGGGCTTCGGGAAGAAGATATCCAGGGATTGGCGGAGCGGCTCCCCCTGACCGAAGGTGCGGACCTGGTGGCCAGAACCCTCAAAAGTTTAGGGTATAAGCTGGGTATTCTGTCCGGTGGGTTTACCTTTGTGGGGGACTATCTGGCGGATAAACTGGGGTTTGACTATGTCTATGCCAATGAACTTGAGATCCGTGACGGAATGGTTACCGGAGAGGTCACCGGAGATATCGTTGACGGAGAGCGCAAAGCCAGTCTGCTCCGGGAGATTGCCCAGCGTGAGAAATTGTCCATTCAACAGACCATTGCCGTCGGGGACGGGGCAAACGATCTGCCCATGATTTCCATTGCAGGACTCGGGGTGGCATTTAACGCCAAGCCGGTGGTCCGGGAAAAGGCCGCCAATGCCATCTCCACCATGGGATTGGACGGGCTGCTTTACCTCATCGGCATCCACGAACGGGAGATCCACCAGTCCAACGGCACCGGCCCTTAGACGCAGGTCATTCAATTTCCCGGTAGGCAGCCCCGCAGCCCCGGCTTTCAAGAACCGACACTTTTTTTACCCGGATGTGGGCGGTATTCAGTCGTCTGGACAATTCGGAGTAGATGAATTTCGCCAGATTCTCCGTGGTGGGGTTGATGGCCCCGAATTCCGCCACATCGTTGAGATTGGTATGGGACAGCCGTCCCACCACATCCCCCAGGGTTTCCCGCACATCCTGAAAATCAATTCCGATTCCTCTCTGGTTCAGTTTGGTGCACTGGATACAGGCTTCTACTGTCCAGTTATGGCCGTGCATCTTGGCATGCTGGCCGTCATATCCCCGCAGGGCATGGACTGCGGCAAACTGGTCTTTCACATAGATGTCGTATACACCCGGCATAAGCACTCCTTTGGATGGCGGGTACGCCGACCCTTCGTACGCCGGGCACCGCCACGTTAAATAGTCGCTGAAAATGGTATCACACCCAACCGGGATGAATCAACGCTGCCACATGCATGGAGGCTGCGGTGCACAAAAAAACGGCTGCAGGTGTAAGGTCACGGGTGAAGTTGCGACCTTACTATCATGGACGAGATAAAGAGGGCTCTTATTCTTCTGTATCTCATCCGGCAGCCCGCAGAACCTCCGGGCTCATTTGAAAAGACCAACATTTGGGGGATTAAAAAATGTATGCATATAAAAAAATACTCCTTGGCGCCATCGTCCTCGCCTTGATAGCACTGTTTACGGCAGGCCAGGCCGGGGCTTACGGGAAATCCGATACGTTTCATTCCGGTCAGAGAGCCGGAATTGATGCGGTGAGAATGGACGGCCATCTGGGCACCTGCAGCCTGGGTTACGTGGATACGGATGATGAGGCCAAATCTTCCGTTGAAAGACATGTGGCAAAGCTGGAGCAGGAAAACAAGCCTTCTGACTTCATTGAGGGGTTTGTCAAGGGCTACAATGACCGCTACGAGATGCACGCCAACGATAATTGTACATCCAAATAGGC
>JAKSBB010000186.1 GCA_022361315.1 Desulfobacterales bacterium | reverse complement strand
GTGAAGTGGCTGGAGGCGATTCACAGGCGCACGGGTCGGCCGATCTGGGTGACGGAGTTCAACAACGGGGCGGACTGGGTGAAGAATCACAACCCGTCGCTGAAGGAGAACGCGGTGGCGATGGACGGGTTTATCAGGGCGTTGGACGCGGCGCCGTTCGTGGAGCGGTACTCGGTGTTCAACCTGGGTAACGCGAAGTTCAATCGGCAGGTGATCCGGGACGGGAAGCTGACGCCGGCCGGCGTGCGGTATCGGGATCACCGATCGGCGGAGGCGTACCGGGGGAAGCTGCGGAGCAGTCGCGTGCCGTGATCGGTTGGGTGCTAAGGCGTGGAAATGCCACCCATGTGGAACTCCGGAGGCTTGGTGATTCCTTCAATGGTTATGGAGATCTTTTGGTCCAAGCCTGTGTGTTCGTGTATGTGGAGGATGGTGACTGCGGGGCCTTTGGGCTCGTACCAGGGTGAGTCGAATGAGTTCCATGTGTTGGGGTGAATCTTGAAATAGAGGAATCTCAAGAATCGATTGATTGGCCCGTCGTAGAAAGCGATTCCGATTTCGCCGGGACTGTTCGGATAGTGAACTGTGATTGGTGTACCCATGTACTCAACGGCCTGTTTGAGCGTCATGTCTTCGGTGAGTTGTTGGGCTTTGTCTTTGTAGTGCTTGACGAGCAGATAGTCGTAGAGCCACAGGCTGCCAAGGGGTAGCAGAAGAACGACGGTGGCAATCAGGGTTTTGTTTCGGAGGGGTTGTTTTGTTCGCTGGCCCGGCATGGTGACATGATACGGCGTGGGGCGGGGGTGTTGCACCAGAATTATCTGTCGTACGGGCAGTTGTAGTACCTGTTTCGGAGTCGGCGGAGGAACCAATCGAATAAGAAACCGCAGACAAGAAAGGCGATGATTACCGCGATGCGTAAGGCTATGTGCCAGTGTGATGTCACAAAAGCGAGATAGATCGAAAATACGATCGCGCCGACTTCAAATAGCGTAATGACAACAAAAGACAGGCACAGCTCAGCAAGAACCTTGATGAAAGTTGCGGGGATGGAGGGCTCTTTATCTTGCATGCGCGTGAGTTCCGGAAGGTGCGCGGGGTTTTAGAGGACAGCGGCGATGTCGCGGTTGAATTGTGCGGCGGCCTCGGCGATGGGGGCGGCCCAGTCG
>JAKSBB010000432.1 GCA_022361315.1 Desulfobacterales bacterium | reverse complement strand
TTGCCGATCTTCTTGCTGGCGTAGCCGAGGGGTTTGAGCAGTTGGGGTAGGGTGGCTTCGGAGCGAGGCAGGCCGCCTTCGCCGTACCAGTAGTTGCCCCATCGTTGCTGGTATCGGCCGGTGATGAGGCCGGCGCGTGCGGGGGAGCAGATGGGGGCGGTGGCGTAGGCGTTGTCGAAGTAGGTTCCCATCGAGGCGAGGCGATCGAGGCCGGGCGTGCCGAAGTGTTTGATATCGTCAGGGGCTTGGGGGAGGAAGGCGAGGTCGGCGTAGCCGAGGTCGTCGGCAACGATAACGATGACGTTGGGTTTTGTGTTGTCTGCCGCGCAGGCCGGAGCGGAAAAAAGTGTGAAGAATGCGGCGAGGCAGAGGGTGAGGGATGTCAGTCGTTTGGAGTGCATGGTGATTACTCGGGTTGCCAGGGGGTTTGTCCGTTTTTGGGTCGGAGGAACTTGGCGTCGACCTGCTTGTACCAGTTGTGGAGTCGGGTACGCATCTGCTTGACGCGGTCGGGGTGTTGGGCGGCGAGGTCGTTTTGTTCGCCGATGTCGTCTTTGAGGTTGTAGA
Source organism: Desulfobacterales bacterium (assembly GCA_022361315.1). Next base: position 1,033 of record JAKSBB010000432.1, on the reverse strand, counting down.
GGGCGACGTCGCCGGTCTCGAGGAGTTCGACGAGTTTCCAGTCGCCCATTCGGATGGCGCCGGCGGGTGGGCCGCCCTGGTTGGCGTAGTGGGGGTAGTGCCAGAAGAGTGCGTCGCGTTCGAGTTCGTCGCCGGAGAGCGTGGGGACCAGGGATACGCCGTCGATGGGTTTGTCGGTGGGCTTGGGTGCGTGGGCGAGTTCGAGGACGGTGGGGAGGATGTCGATGCCGGAGACGGGTGTGTGGTTGGTGGAGCCGGGCTTGGTGATGCCGGGTGCGTGGACGATGAAGGGTTCGCGGATGCCGCCTTCGTAGATCCAGCCCTTGCCGCCGCGGAGGGGGAGGTTGCTGGTGGGAGAGCCTTCGGAGGTGGAGAGTCCGCCGTTGTCTGAGGTGAAGATGACGACGGTGTTGTCGAGGAGGTCGAGTTCTTCGAGTGTTTCGAGTACGCCGCCGACGGCGGTGTCGGTGGCTTCGACCATGCCGGCGTAGGTGGTGTGGCTTTGGAGGATGCGGTTGCGGCGGGGCCTGTTCACCGGCCAGTGCTGCTCGATGTCGGTGAACTCCTGCTGGTTGGTGAGGTTGAGTTGTTTCTTCTTGGTTTCGTACTTGCCTTTTAGCTGGTTGGTGGTTTGGAGGGGGGTGTGGACGTGGTAGAAGGAGAGGACGGCGAGGAAGGGTTGGTTCTTGTTTTCGTTGATGAAGTTGATGGTCTCGTCGGCGAGTCGGTAGGGGAGGTACTGGCCGGTGGGGCCTTCTTTGAGGCGGGGGTTGTTGTAGGGGGCGAAGTAGCGTCCGCCGCCTGAGTGGGGGTAGCCCTTGTCTGTGCCGCCGACGTTGATGTCGTAGCCCTGGTGTTCGGGCCAGAGGTCGGGGGATTCGCCGAGGTGCCACTTGCCGGCGAAGAAGGTGGTGTAGCCGACGGGTTTGAGTGCTTCGGCGAGGGTGATCTCGTCGGCGGGCATCTTGTGATTCATGGCGGCGGGGTTGAATCGGGCGGTGCGGTTGGCGCCGAACCAGTCGGTGGCGTCGCG
>JAKSBB010001122.1 GCA_022361315.1 Desulfobacterales bacterium | reverse complement strand
TCTTTGTAGTCGCGGAGAACCAGTTCGCGGACCGGGGTTCCGTCAACAGCGGATTTTACCTTGAACATTTCAATGCCCAGGGCATCCAGATCGCTTTCGCCGCAGATTTCAGCCAGCTTGGCGCAGACTTCCTTGTCCTTGTCAGTACAGGTGGCGGATTTGAAAATTACGGTGTCAGAGAGGATGGCGCAGAGCATGGCGCCGGCAATGCCTTTGGGTACTTCTACATTGAAATAGTCGTACATGGAAGCAATAACGGTGCAGGTGCAGCCTACGGGCCAGATCCAGCATTCCAGCGGCTGTGAAGTGGATACGTCACCCAGTTTGTGATGGTCAACAATACCCAGGATGTTGGCATCGCCCAGGTCGTCGGGGCTCTGGGCCAGGTCGGAGTGGTCCACCAGGTAAACGTCTTTGCCGGCATAGGAGGTGATGACCTCAGGGGCAGTCAGGCCGAATTTGTCCAGGACAAACTTGGATTCAGGGTTAAGATCGCCCTGAATGGCCGGTGCAATGTCTTCACCAAGGGATTTTTTCAGATCTGCCAGCGCAATGGCGGCTACCACGGAATCGGTATCTGGGTTCTTGTGACCAAATACGAGAGTTGACATAAAACCTCCTAAAAAAGTTGTTATCTTGTTTATACATATTTGATGATTCCTCTTGGGCAATCATCTGTGTAGATAATCACACGGCGGTGATCATCTGAAATTCATAGTATGAAATTTCAACTGTGTCTTATAAGATTAATTGATTAGAATCTCAAGTAAAATTTATATTATTCTCTGCAATCATTTTCTGGGGGGGCCGGGCTTCATAAATTTTTGGCTGGCCCGGTGTAATCCGGTCGATTTTAGCGCCCATCTGCGATATAAAATGGTCGAGAAAATTATTAACAACGGAGGTGTTACCGATATGATCGTGAATATACTTATCCTGAGTGTTGCTGTATTTCTTGTGGCCCAGATGCTCCCCGGCATCCGGGTAAAAAATTTTTTCACCGCCGTGGTTGTGGCCATCGTCTATTCCCTGATCAATTTTTTCACCGGATGGCTGCTGGTGCTGCTTTCCCTGCCGTTGATCATCATCACTTTCGGCCTGTTTAAACTGGTGATCAATGGCTTTATGCTCTGGCTAACGGATAAGATGATGGCTGATTTTGAAATCAAGGATTTTTTGACCACCATTGTGGCGGCGATCCTGATTACCGTGGTGGACTCTCTAATTAAGTGGGTGTTGTAGTCTGTTTCCCATGGGGGAGGTCCCGGGCGCGATTTATTAAACCGTTTGAAATTTACCGGTTTTTCATCTCTTTTTCCTTGAATCCATAGGCAAAAATGGGTAGTATTGCGCCCACAGTTCACAAACATCGCTTAGGCTGTTCACGCTGCTTACGCTACGTAATTTACGCTAAAAATCCGACTCGGATTTATGAAAATTGCCGGGAGACGTTTACTTATGGCAAAACTATTATTAATTGATGATTCATGGCTGACCAGACGGGGGTTATCCGGAATGGTATCTGCCATGGGGCATACCGTTATAGAGGCTGAAAACGGGAGCCTGGGCCTTGAGATGGTGGGCACTGAAAATCCGGACTGCATCCTGCTGGACCTGCTGATGCCCGAAATGGACGGGTATGGGGTTCTCACACGTCTGGCAGAAACGGGAAACCAGATTCCGGTTCTGGTCTGTACGGCTGATATTCAGGACACGGCCCGGGAAAAATGCCTGGCTCTGGGAGCGGCGGGGTTTTTAAACAAACCGCCACAGGAAACGGAACTCAAGGAACTGATCACATCGGTACTCGGAGGATAGACGTGAAGCCCACAAGTCATCCGAAACTCGTGTCAGACCGGCAGATTGAAGCCCTTCGGGAATTGATCAATATTGGTGTGGGAAAAGGTGCCGCCATCCTAAATACCATGCTGTCCTCCCATATCGTGCTGCAGGTGCCGCGGCTGAAGCTTATGAGCATGGACGAACTGGCAGACGAGATTGCCACCTTGAATTCCGAAAAGCTTTCCATGGTCGCCCTGAAATTTGAAGGCGAATTTTCCGGCAGTGCTGAACTCATGTTTCCCTCGGAAACGGCCATGACCCTTGTGGATACCCTGGTGGGAGAAGCACCGCAGGATATGGACGTTGACTCCATCCGTTCGGGTACCCTTTGCGAAATCGGCAATGTTGTGTTAAATGGAGTTATGGGATCCATCTCCAACATCTTTTCATCCCATTTTAACTATTCGGTACCGGAATACATTGAGGATCTGTCGGAGAATATCTTTCTGGATAGAGGTGTGGCCCCCGAAATGACTGTTTTGCTGGCCAAAACCAGGTTTCTGATCGAAAAGCTGGATGTGGACGGGGATATCATCCTGTTTTTTGAGTTCGGTGCACTTGACCGGTTGATTGAAATGACCGAGGGACTTTAATTAGGGACTGTACTATGGAATTTTCCGTTGTTGAAGACGATTTTTACCTGCTGGACAATCTTCCGGTGGGCATCTGTGTCATCAATGCGGCCTATGAGATCGTTTTTTGGAATTCCTGCCTCCGGACCTGGACGAAGAAGGACAGCAACGAGGTGTGCGGACATCCACTCGGCCAGGTGTACCCCCATTTCATGGAAGAGCGGTATACGGCCAGGATCGATCCGATTCTCGCAGGCGGCCCGCCCGCCATTTTTTCCTCCCAGCTCCATGGCCGACTTTTCCCCTGTGCCCTTCCCAACGGTAAGTCCAGAATTCTGCAAACCACGGTTTCCCGGGTCCCTAAAAAGGACGGCACAGGATTCTATGCCTTATTTGCCGTAACGGATCTCACGGAATTGTCCTACAGAATCATGGACTACAGAAAAGTCCAGCAAAAGGCCCTGAATGAGCTTGAACAGCGTAAGGCGGTTGAAGATGAGCTGAGGAAGGCCAACGAGAAAATTCTGGCCCAGCACAAAGCCGTGATTGAAGAAGAACGGCTTAAGGTGCTGCTGCAGATGGCCGGGGCCACTGCCCATGAGCTGAACCAGCCCCTGATGATTCTTCTTGGGAATATTGAGCTTCTGGAAATGGATCTGGATGATCCGGAGAAAATGCAGGGAAGAATCCGGAAGATATCCGAAGCCGGTTCACGGATTTCAGATATCATCAAGAAGATTCAGAAGGTGAAGCATGTGGTGAAAAAGGATTACACCGGTGGGAAAGATATTATTGATATCCACCAGCAGGAGCGGATCCTCTGTGTGGAAGACGACCACGCCTGCTACCGGATGGTTCGCCGCATGCTGACCTACGGCAGCCAGCGGGAAATCCACCATGCAGATACCATTGAAGCGGCCAAGGTGATGGTCAAACGTCTTTCCGTGGATCTGATTCTTCTGGATTATATTCTGCCGGACGGCGATGCCTTTGACCTTCTTGAGTTTATGAACGAGGAGCATCTGAACATTCCCGTGGTGGTATTGACGGGCCACGGCAGCGAAGTTACCGCGTCTCAGCTTTTTAGAAAAGGGGTCAGCGACTATTTATCAAAGGCCCGTCTGGACAGGAAAAGTCTGGTGGAGTCTGTGGAGTTCAGCCTGGAACGTCATAATCTGAACCGGGATAAGGAAAAGGCCATGCTGGTCATGGGGGATCTGTCCACCAAGGATGAACTCACAGGTCTCTATAACCGGCGGTATTTCGACGAGGCATTTGACCGGGAAACTTCAGGGACGGACCGGTATAACACTGACCTGGCACTGTGCCTGATCGATCTGGATCATTTCAAGGGGATCAACGATACCTATGGTCATGCCGTGGGAGACCAGGTGCTTAAAACCGTTGCGGGCATCATCCTTGCGGCAGTCCGGAAATACGATATCGCCTGCAGATACGGGGGAGAGGAATTTGCCCTGATCCTGCCGAATACAGATCGGGAAGGGGCTCAAAGCATGTGCAACCGCATACGGGAGAATCTGAAGGCCTATCAGTTTGAAGCGGGCGACGGTAATTTCCGGGTAACGCTGAGTGCTGGTATCGCCATGCTGTCACCGGGTCTTCCCGCCGGCCAGAGTACCACGGTAGGGATGATTCATCAGGCAGATATTGCCCTTTACAAGGCCAAAGGGCAGGGCCGCGACAGGGTGATTCTCGCTGAATCTTCCTGATCGAAGATCTACGACCTTTAGAATTAAATCGTGGGTTATAACGCCTGCCCGTGGGCCGCGCCCACCAGGGCCTGAATATCCAGAATCAGGCAAACCCGGCCGTCGGCCATGATCGTTGCCCCTGAAATGCCGGGTACCTCACTGAGCATTCCCGAAAGATTTTTTCGCACAATACTCTGTTTGGCAACGACTTCATCCACAAGCAATCCGGCCCATCGGCCGCCGTCCTCCACCACAACCACAATGGGATCTGAAGGTGTGCCGGCCGTTTCCTCTGCGTCAGGCAGGTTCATGAAGTCCTTCAGATTCACCAGGGGAATGATGGCTTCTCTAAATTTGATATAGGGGTGTCCACCCATGGCAGTGGCATGGATGTCCGGTGTCAGCCTGAGGGCGGTGATGATGGAAAGGGCAGGGATCACATAAGGGTTGGAACCACTTGTGATAATCATGCCGTCCATAATGGCCAGGGTCAGGGGCAGCTTGATGGAAACCCGGGTGCCTTGTCCCGGTTCCGATGCCAGAGATATCCTGCCGTTGAATTCGGATATTGTGGTTTTCACCACATCCATACCCACCCCGCGCCCTGAAATATCCGTAACCTTTGCCGCTGTGCTGAGGCCGGGGTGAAAGATCAGGTGGAGCACGGCTGCATCATCCATCTGTCCGGGATCATCTATGATGCCTGCACTTGTGGCTTTTTCCAGCAACCGCTCCCTGTCTATACCGGCGCCGTCATCGGCCACCTCTATGACAAGGCTGCCGCCCTCATGATATCCTTTCAAGGTAACGGTGGCCGTTTCCGGTTTTCCCCGCTGTATCCGGAGGGTGGTGTCGTTTTCAACACCATGATCAATGCTGTTGCGGATAATGTGGATCAGGGGATCGGCCAGGCCGTCCACCAGGGTTTTGTCCAGTTCCGTCAGCTCACCCTCAACGAGAAAATTGATTTTTTTATTCTGCTTCAGGGCCAGATCCCTGGCCACACGTCGCATCCGGCTGAACAGCGGCTTCAGCGGTACCATTCTCAGGGAAAGACCGATTTTCTGAAGGGTCTTTGTGCTTTCTTCCAATGCCT
>JAKSBB010000643.1 GCA_022361315.1 Desulfobacterales bacterium | reverse complement strand
CCCCGTAGACCCTGAAAACCGAGAGACCCTATAATTCTGGAGAGACCATGCCCGACTATCCCTATGAAATGGGCCCCATCCGCCCGGTGGACGAAGCTGACAGCCTGCTGATCCGCACCACCCGGGGCTGTCCCTGGAACCGGTGCGAGTTTTGTAACCTGTACGAGGGGTATAAATTTTCCCTCAGACCGGTGGATGAGATAAAAGCGGATATAAGAGCGGCCAGGGAATATTTTAGCGGCCACCCCTTTGAAACCTGTTTTCTCCAGGACGGTGACAGCTTTGTGATGCGGACCCGGGAGTTGATTGAGGTGCTGGGCTGCCTCCGGGAAGCCTTTCCGGGGCTTCAGCGGATTTCTTCTTACGGCAGGGCCCAGACCATGGTGAAAAAATCCCCCGAAGCCATAAAGAAAATAGCCGATGCCGGACTGAACAAACTCTACTGCGGGATGGAATCCGGATCGGAACAGGTACTTAAAAAGGTGAAAAAAGGCATTACCCCGGAATCCATCATCCGGTCGGCCCGGATGGCCAGGGATGCCGGTATGGAAACCACCCAGTTCATCATTCTGGGGCTGGGGGGAAAAGAATTGTCCCGGGATCATGCCCTTGAAACCGCAAGGGTGCTCAACGCGGCCAATCCCGACCAGATCCGGCTGCTGACCATTGGGGTGAAGGAGGGCTCCGGATTGGCCCGGCAGATGGCCGAAGGCGTGTTTACCCTGCCCTCCGAAGCTGAGATGATTGCCGAGCAGCGGCTGCTGCTGGAGAACCTGGAGGGTATCACCAGTCACTATGCCAACCACCACGGTATTGATCTGCTGCTGGAAATCCGGGGGCAGTTGCCACATGACAGGGATGCAATGCTGGCAATCATGGACCGTTTTCTTGACATGGAAAAGGACGACCAGAACAACTTCATCCTCGGCCGGCGGCTGGGGTACTACCGCCGGCTGTCAGATATGGAAAACGGCTTGAATCGAGGCTTTGTGGACAAACAGCTGGACCGGATCAACACGGCCGGGGAAGACCTGGAAACGGTCTTCCACAGCCTGAGAACGCAAATCGTATAGCCTGTAATTCCCGGTTCAGGGCAGCGTCACCTCACTTCCATTGATGTAGAGTTTACCGTCTTTGGTCTCGGCCTGATGGCGGGCCGTGGCCCCGTCCACCACAAAGAGGCCGGTGGTCATCCCCGGCAGCATGGGCACGGTGAGGTTGGCATTTCCAACGAGCATTGCCGTGGGAACGGTGACGTCGGACTTCAGGGTAAAGATCTTCAGGGCATGGGAAGGCTGCATCATCAGGGGAAGGAACCCGGCAATGGTCATATCCTTTTTCAGCCCGAGATGAAAGTTCCCGGTGATCTGGCCCTGTGGCAGGGTGATGTCCAGCTCCGGTATCCGGATATGGAAGTCTTTTTTCAGCATTTTTTCCAGGGCGGCCATGAGCTGGGGGGCATTGCCGGTCAGGGCGTTTTTCATGGCAAGATCGGTTCCTGCGGCATCAAGTACAGGAGTTGCGGCCTGGGCAAGCGCCTGGTTGACGACTTTTGAATAGAGGGTGACCAGTTCTTCGTAGGCCTTCAGATCCATGGCGCCGATACCGAGGCGAAAGATCCAGTTTTTGTGGGATACACCGTTCATGGTAACGCTACCCACCTGCATCCCCATTTCAACGTCCATATTTTTATTGGCATCGGAAACAGCAAGCTCGAAATCCATGACAACATCGGTTACGTCGACCCCGGAAACATTAACCGGGCTATTGTTCCCGCTGGCCGTGAATTGCGCCAGGGATGCGCTGCCTTTCCCGGCCCAGATCATATCTGTCACCCGGGTGAGATCGGCGTCAAACTCCACCTGGCCCAGACGGTTGTTCTCATCTTCGTTCATGCCTTTCCAGGTGCCGTTGTAGGACATCCGGGAGAAATCCTTCTCTATGGTAACGGTCATCTCCATGGCGTCAACATTCAGCGGTTTTTTAGGGGTTTCCACAGTAAAAGGCGTCAGGGTGATCCTGGAGATGATGGGGCCGAAAGCCGGGTACCGGGTGGTAATGTTCAGGGGATTTTTACCCCCCTGGCGCTTTTCCACCCAGTCGGCAAACCAGGGATTTTCCAGAAGATCGGTTTGGGATTCCACCCCGAGAAGTCCATGGGTTGCCCTTTCGGTAAATACCACTTTGTCCACGGGGTATACCGATGCCATGCCGCCCAAATCGATCTGCCAGCGGATGCGGCTGTCCAGCAGCCCTCTGTCATAGGAATCTATGCTGAACCGGAGGTCCGAGCAGGTTTGTGCGTACATCCGGTTGACGTTGTCAGCCATCTGATAGGCCAGTTTTTCCGCCACCATGCCGTTGACAAAGGGCACCGCCGCCAGGGCCGCAATCAGAAGACAGATGGGTATCAGAATTTTTTTCATGGAATGTCCTTAAGAAAAATTAAAATGAACACTGCTGATAAACGCCTTCCCCGGATATCAGACCGGGCAACCGGATGCAAGCTATAATGTCCGGATGCAAGAGATAATATGAAAAGGCTGGTGCAAATATTAGAAATCTGTTATTATCCCGGGCTTTTAAGATAAACCGGAGTGACCATCATGGACCAGGATATCTCGGACCAGGCAAGGCCCTTCACCGCATTGCAGGGCAATATTTTCAGGCTTTACATCATCAAGCTGTCCAAGTGGCTGATGCTGACCATGCCCATCCTCTACCTCTTCTACATGGACAACGGCTTGACCACGCGGGACCTGTTCGTCCTCAAGGCGGTGTACTCCTTCTCCATTGTTATGCTGGAGGTGCCCTCCGGATATTTCGGTGATGTCTGGGGGCGGAAGGCCTCTCTCGTGCTGGGCAGTTTTCTGGGGTTCGCCGGGTTTGCCCTGTACTGTGTGTCCGAAGGATTCTGGGCTTTTCTGGCCTGCGAAATTATTCTCGGTGTGGGGCAGAGCTTTATCTCCGGATCCGATTCCGCCCTGCTCTATGACAGTCTTCAGGCCGGCAAACGGGAAAAGGACTATCTGAAAACCGAAGGAAAGATGATTTCCGCCGGCAACTTTGCAGAGGCCATTGCTGCCCCCCTTGGGGTGCTCATTGCCATGGCCAGCCTTCGCCTGCCCTTTTTCTTCCAGACAGCCGTGGCCTTTGCCGCGGTGCCTGCGGCCCTGACCCTGGTGGAGCCTAAACGTGCCAAACTCACCGGGCAGAAGAGCTTCAGGCAGATCCTCGATATTGTCCGGTTTGCCGTGACGGAGCACAAGGGGCTTCAGGCGGCCATTCTGTATTCTTCCATCATGGGAACGGCAACCCTGACCATGGCCTGGTTTGTTCAGCCCTACTTTGCATGGCTGGAGCTGTCCATGGTCTGGTTCGGTATCCTCATACCGGCCCTCAACCTGGTGACGGGGGCCGTATCCATACGGGCCTGGCAGGTGGAAGAGCGCCTGGGCAAGGAAGGCACCCTCTTTTTTATCGCCGGAGGGATTGCCGGGGGGTATCTGTTGATGGGGATGTTCGGAACCATTGGCGGCCTGGTCTGCCTGTTTCTCTTTTACGGGGTCAGGGGGGTGGCCACGCCGGTGCTGCGAAACCAGATCAACGAAATGACGCCTTCGGATATCCGTGCCACGGTACTCTCCGTCAGAAGTCTGATTATCCGGTTGGCCTTTGCCGTACTGGGGCCCATACTCGGGTGGCAGGCTGACCACAGCGGGCTGGATATATCATTGTTGACCGGCGGCTTCTTTTTTCTGGCCGGGGGAATCGGGGCGGGAATTCTGTTGCTCCGGATTTACCGTCAGCCCAAGGGAGCGTCTGACCACCTGGGTGTGAAGTACAGCTAATTTTCCACCACCGTCCGCACTTCGTTGCTTCTCAGGGAATACCCCGCCTTGTCAATGGACTTGACGCAATAATGGTAGACCCCGGGTGACGGCACCTTGTCGGTGTAAGCCTTGGCTTCGGCGGACAGGAATTTGACTTCCGTATACCGCTCCTCCGTTTCTCCCTTCCTCATGATGCGGAAGCCGGTTTCGTTGCTTGAGTTGTCCATCCATTGAAGGGCCACGGAAAGCCCTGCCGGTTCTGCGGTGAGATTACTGGGGGCCGTGGGGACAAACCGGCTTCTGGCCTCGAACATCCCCAGCAGTTTCCATTGGACAATGGGGATGTCGGCAAGCACATGACCGGGGATTCTGCGGATGACCGTTTCCTGGGTTGCCTCTGCCTTGAAGGGGGCCATGGTGCCTAAAATCAGGCTTTCCTCTCCGAAAAAATCACCGGGTTTATTCAGGTCGATCTCCGTGTTGCCGTATGAAATCTTGAGCCTGCCGGACTCCAGCATGATCAGTTCCGGCTCACGGCTCCATGCCAGGTTGATACCGTTGTCCACCACTACGGTTTCCATGGCTTCCACAATTCGGTTCTGGGTGGCATAGGGGATCATTTCCCCCAGCAGCCAGGTACTCTGAAGGAATATGTTGGCCTTGTGGGTGTCGATGATCTTGGCCTTGAGGTCGTTTTTTTCCGCAAAGGCCCGCAGCAGGCCGCCGGGGATTCTGAGGGCATCCACATAGGAGGCGGCACGAAGGGTACCTTCGGATGGCTGTTGCGTGAGGGTGGTGTATTCGCCGATAAGGGAGCCCACCGACAGTCTAAAATGGGTGCCGCGTTCTGCGTTCAAAAATTCCAGCACACCGGAAAGAATGAGAAAGGCATCCTGGTTTTCTTCATTTTTCCGGATCAGAATTGAGCCGGCGTTAAAGGTATCCACAGGGCCGTTGAGCAGGGCCCTCAACTGGTATTTCGGCACCTCGGGAAAGTATTGGTTCAGAAAGTCATGGGCGTTTCGCCGGTTGTAGTTCTGCTTGGTGGGGATAAGCACATCTTCCATGCCGAACACGGCATTGGAACCGATCTCCCGATGGGCGTCGCTGAGTTCCAGGTCACTGTGGCTCAGAAGGATCCGGCCGGATGTGTCATTGGCAAAGTCTTCCGCCCGGCCGTGGATGAGCCCGCCGCCGTTGTCTATCTTTTTGATATCTGCAGGGATCAGATACTGTTGGATGGTTTTGTCGTAGAGCGCCTGGCTCACCCCGTTTTCTTCCGGGTTGTCCGTGACCATATCTTTAAAAAGTTCAAAGTCAACGATGTCCGCCAGGTGGGCATAGCTCTTGTAACCGTTCCCCCACAGGGTCCTGAAAAAGAGGATGCTGGTTTCCACGGGATGGGGGGAGAAGACGGGTTTCACCTCAAGACCTTCGATATCGTTCCACTGATCAAAGGTGAGATCCCGGATGTCAAAGTAGTTGGCGAACATGTCCTCCCGCAATGACATAAGGGTGCACAGCTTTTTAACCACCGATGCCCGGACCAGGGGGGTGGCATAGTACTTGATCCGCCGTCCGGACCGGATCAGGGTGGTGAGTCCTGCAAAATGGTCGTCATGGGCATGGGTGTGGAAGATCCCTTCCACCTCATTGATGCTGAATCCTAAGGCCGTTAGGGTATGGTGGATATTGGGCGGTGCGTCGATCAGGTAAATCCGGCCCTGAAAAGAGATGATACTGGACATGCATCCCCGGTTGATGTCCCATCCGTTTCCTTCGCCGATATGAATTACGCTGAAATAATTCTTCCGGATACGATAGGCCCCCAGCTCGTAGGGGGATTCATACTGTTTGTTGGCAGGGAGATTCAGATCCACCACAACGGATTCGTTTTTGTAGGTGATCTGGTAAATGTTCAGGCCGATGCGGGAGAGAAATACCCCGTTTTTAAGCTCTACTTCCTTCAGGCCCACGGCCCGGATATCTACCAGTTCTTCGGTTTCCCGGATTTGACCGAAGGCAAATCTGAGTTTGAGGCGCATCATCTCTCTGGCTTCCTCTTCGGTTGCCCCTGCTTCTATCATCTCTTCTTCGGAGATCAGTCCGTAGTTGCCCCGGTAAATATAACGTGCCTGGGCCCTCACCTGTTCGGGCAGACCGATGAGCATGGGTTTGTCACCCGTGTTGTTGGGGTGGCCCGGCATGATCATGCCCTGCCGGTAAAGCATGTGGAGGATGGGAAACTCGGCAAGGTTGGCAAAGTTGCCGTTCTGGATGGAGAGATCGGACAGAAGGATGGCATTGGGGCCAGTTTCACAGGGGACCCCGTCCTTTTCCGTGGGGAGGATCAGACCCCGCTTCATCAGATGTTTGACGCTGTCTTCGGGGCAGCCGCACATCAGGTAGAGATCTGCTTCAGGAATTTCTACCCAGGTGATTCCTCTGGTCACATGGATTTTCTTCATCTGATCCTCGTTTTTGGTTCTCGTTTGCGGGCCTCAATATTACGAACAATTTAAAATTCTTATCATTTTCTCACAAAGCCGTCCCGGAAGAAATATTTTTTTATGTAAAAGTTTTTCCGGGACGGACGGTGGTGGGTCCGGCAGGCATACAAGGCCTGCCGGGACGAATTTCCGGAATCTAACCGGAATCTAATAGGATCTTTCCATCATTTTGGCGCAGGTATGGTTGGCTGCAGATGCCGCCATCTCTTCAGCGGATAATTCCGTTGAGGCGCTTGTGGTGGCGAAATCCGTCATGGAGCGCCAGGAATCCACCTTTTCTCCGGTTCCGGCATCGTAGACCCTGGCGGATACATCCACATCCTTTCGCCAGCCGGTAAACTTCAGGGTCTTCCGGACGGCCATGGTGCCGTGGATGACGTAATCCACCTTGAGTTTCTGGCCGATGGCTGCGTATTGGGAGGCTTTGAGACCGAACATCTTATCCAGGTCAACACCTGCCGTTGCCGCATCCACTTCGGTTTTGGGAACAAACTTGAACACGTTCCTGTCCTTGAGACAGGCTTCCAGATGTTTGGAAACAAAGGCTGCGGTTTCAGGTTCATATGTGTTGATAAAGGGCAGGAAGGCTGCCGTGGGAACTTCCCCGGTCCGTTTGACCATGGGCGGGGCCGCTTTTGTGGTGGATGTGGCAAAACATCCGGAAAAGATCAGGGAAGCAAACAGGGCCATGGCCAGCATCAGAACAGCATACTTGAGTTTCATCTAAAATCGCCTTTTTAAAAGAATTAAACAAATTTTCGTTAGGTACGTATCCATCTCTATCAAATCAACAGCAAGGGTCAAGCCTGATATTGGGGATAATGATACTTTTTTTACAAAAAGGACATGCGGGAACGACAGGTTTAATCGTCAGTGAGGAGGGTTTTCAGCCCGGACAATCTGCGGGCGGT
>JAKSBB010001283.1 GCA_022361315.1 Desulfobacterales bacterium | reverse complement strand
GTATTCCGGTACGATATTTTTAGGTATTCCCGAGGCCCTCCTGAACACGATGACGGAAAATCTGCTGGGCCAGGATATCGATACCCTCACCCAGGCCCACGTGGACGGCACCCTTCAGGAGGCGCTCAACATGATCGCCGGCAGTGCCCTGACCAAAGTGGACAACACGGCTTACATGGGGTTGGGCATCCCGGAAATTGTCCCCCATCCGGCACCGGATACCGTGGATGATACCGTAATTCTGTCAACTCCGGAGGGCCTACTCACCGCCCATGTCAGACTCAATACCGACCCTGCTGACCACTGATCCGGAGACCGCGTAAATGAAGCCGATTAAGGTGCTCATCGTTGATGATTCCGCCGTCGTCCGAAAAGTACTCTCCAAGGAACTTGCCGCCAAACCCGGTATCCAGGTCATCGGCACCGCCCCCGACCCCTACGTGGCCAGGGGGAAAATCGTCCGGCTCAATCCGGATGTGGTGACCCTGGATATAGAAATGCCGCGGATGGATGGCATTACCTTTCTAAAAAAACTCATGCAGTATTATCCGCTGCCTGTAATTGTAATCTCCTCCCTGACAGACAAGGGGAGCCGGCTGGCAATGGATGCGTTTTCCGCCGGTGCTGTGGACGTTATCTGCAAGCCCGGCTCTGCCTATTCCGTAGGAGAGATGAGCCAGGACCTGGCCAGAAAAATCCGGGATGCGGCCCATGCCCGGGTCCGGCTGGCCCGTCCCGAGAAAGAGTCTGAACCGGGGAGTCTTCCGGCGGTTACCTCAGGGGCACTTTCCGCCACCACCAATAAAATCATCGCCATCGGCGCATCCACCGGCGGCACCGAAGCCATTCGCAAGGTATTGACCCGTTTTCCGGCATCTGCCCCCGGTGTTGTGGTGGTCCAGCATATGCCGGCCCAGTTTACGGCCAGTTTTGCCAGCCGCCTGGACGGCCTTTGTCGAATCCGGGTGAAAGAGGCAGAGGACGGCGACTCCGTGGTCAACGGCCAGGCACTGATCGCACCGGGAAACTTTCATATGATGTTGCGGCGCAGCGGTGCCAGGTATTATGTCCGGGTGAAGGACGGCCCGCTGATTCACCACCAGCGTCCGGCCGTGGATGCCCTGTTTGCATCGGTGGCCAGATATGCCGGGCGTAATGCGCTTGGCGTGATTCTGACGGGTATGGGAGCGGACGGCGCCGCCGGCATCCAGGCCATGAAAGAGGCCGGCAGCTTCAACATCGCCCAGGACGAAGCCTCGTCCGTGGTTTACGGCATGCCCAAAGAAGCCGTAAAGACCGGGGGGGTTGACCGGGTTCTGGACATTAATGCCGTGGCAGAGGTGGCCCTGAGAACCATTTCAAAAGAGTAACCGGCGGGACCTGCCCCTATTCCCAAATCCGCTCTCCTTCAGTTGAATCAAAAAAATGAAGGTCCGAGAAGCCAAAGGATACCTCACATATCGTGTCGGGGATATCTTCTCCATTGGTGGCGGATATTACTATGCTGTCTTTTCCCACATGGCTGTATATTTTCATTGTTCTCTACTTTTGCGTTTAGATGGACCGGATCAGCTTCTGAAACCGACCTGGACGCTTGATACCTGAGCCCTGTGATAGTGTATGGAACAAGGGGGATTCAAGACTGGGTTAACCCTGCGAATTGTAGTTTAACAGAAGGCTGACAGAATAATACATTAACGTATCACTTGATTTTATCAGCAATGCATGATTATCTCTTGTTTTTGAGAATATTGGTAAGTTTTCAGTATCAAGTTTTCACAAAACGGTGCGATATTAATAGTAAAGATTCAATGCTACCTACAAAAACAATATCTTCACGTAGAACATTCTTTCAAAAGTTTATATTGACTCCTTTATTTTCAGGGGTGATTGTAGTCATCTTTGCACTAATGGGTGCAAAAAATAATTATACCGAAGCAAATGTTTGGTATATCGTTCCAATTCTATTTTTCTTTTATCTGATTTGGAAGTACATGTTCTCAATAAAAGAAGTCACAATTGATTGGCCGAATTTAAAAGTCTCTAACTTCGCAAACGAGATTCAAGTCCCTCTGTATAAGATCAAGAAGGCAAAAAAAGTATATTGGGTTCGTCCCTTCCCTATCGAAATTGAATTCATAGGAAAAACTGAATTTGGGAAGTTCATATATTTTCTACCCACATCGGATTTAGAAGGCTTAAATGGAACTATAATAGAGGAACTGAATAGGTTGTCTAAAGTTGGTGAGTCTTAAACATTTTACCTCGTGTATTTTCCATTTTAAAACAATCTCTACAGCAAGTGTCAAAATGCAATTTGGATGTTTAAATCATCCGCCGATATCGAGAATTCGTAAATCTCGTTAAAAGAATAAAAATACCCTATTCTAAATTTTGTCATTGGGGAGCTAATACCGGATAAAAGAGTGTATGGTAGGGACTGATCCATCGGCAAACCAAGGGGCCAGGCCGTAGTGATCTCCCTGGAATATACCCGGCAGTCGGCACCGAGTTGAACTGCCCTCCTACGATATCTTTCAAGAAACATATAAGGAAGGAGCAGGGTTCTCCCCGATGCTGCACAGGCAACATCGGGGGAGAAAATAAAAACGGGATGGTGATGCGTTAGATGTGGAATTTTTCCGTCATGGACCGCAGACGGCTCATCACCTCGCCGAGGGTCTCGGCTTTCTTTTTAACATCCCCGGAAAAACTGGAAATCTGGCGTGAGGTTTCCAGTACATCCGTGATTTCCTTTGCCACTTCGCCGGACACAGCTGAACTCTGGGCTATATTTTCCGTCACCTCCTGAATGCCCTGGGTGACCTGGCTGATGTTTTCTGCAATGTCGCCGGTGGTGGCGGACTGGGCTTCGATGGCTTCTGCTGCCTGGGAGACGAATTCATTGATCTCCTGAACAGAGTCTGAAATGGTCTGAATTTCCCCCACCGCCCCCTGGATCTGATCCTGAATATCCCGGATGTTCTGCCCGATGTCTTCGGTGGCCACGGCGGTCTGCCCGGCTAATGCCTTGATTTCATTGGCCACCACCACAAAGCCTTTGCCTGCTTCTCCGGCCCGGGCGGCTTCAATGGTGGCGTTCAGGGCCAGCAGGTTGGTCTGGGCGGATATGGAGGTGATGGTATCGGTGACCTTGTTGATCTCTTCGGCCGCCTTGCCCAGCTGCTCGACCCGGGCGGAGGTTGCCTTGGCCTGTTCAACGGCTCGCCCGGTGATGTCCCGGGTGCGGACTGAATCTTTCACCACCGCCTCAAGGCCTTCCCGCATCCGGCCGGTGCCGTCTGAAACGGTTTCCACGTTGGTACTGGCCTGCTCCATGGCGGCGGCCACGGAGTCCAT
>JAKSBB010000271.1 GCA_022361315.1 Desulfobacterales bacterium | reverse complement strand
TCCTTGTTGTCGCGCATCTTTCCGGAGTTGACGTCGATGGCGACGAGTGCCTCGGTGGAGTCGATGACGAGGGAGCCGCCGGAGGGCAGGGGGACCTGGCGTGCGGTGATGGAGGCGATCTGTTGTTCGACGTTGAAGGCGTCGAAGAGGGGTATGGGTTTGTCGTAGTGGTAGACCTTGGTGGTGCCGCGTGGCATGGCGATGCGGAGGAAGTCGCTGGCGCGTTGTGCGGCCTGGCGGTCGTCGACGATGATGCGTCCGATGTCGTTGGCCAGGACGTCGCGGAGGGTGCGGATGATGAGGTCGGACTCGCGGTAGAGCTCGCAGGTCCGCGGCCGGTGCCGATGCGGCGGTCCATGGTTTTCCAGAGGCGCAGGAGGTAGGCGAGGTCGCGTTTGAGTTCGGTCTTGGTGCGGCCGATGCCGGCGGTGCGGACGATGAAGCCGAACTCCCTGGGGGGGTCGAGTTCGTCGAGGATCTTGCGCATGGCGCGGCGTTTGTCTTCGTCTTCGACCTTGCGTGAGACGCCGTGGCGTTCCATGTCGGGCATCATGACGAGGAATCGGCCGGGGATGGAGAGGTAGCTGGTGAGTGTGGGGCCCTTGGTTCCGATGCCTTCTTTGAGGACCTGGACGAGGATGCGGTCGCCGCGTTTGAGGACCTGTTGGATGGGGGGTCTGTTCTTGCGTGGCGTGCGTTTGCCGACGCGTTCGGTGGTCTGGTCGTCGCCGAAGTATCGGGGGTGGAGGTCGGAGATGTGGAGGAAGCCGTTTCGTTCGAGCCCGAAGTCGACGAAGGCGGCCTGGATGGAGGGCTCGACGTTGGTGACGCGTCCGCGGTAGATGTTTCCGACGTGTATGTCGGAGCTGGCGCGTTCGGCGTAGAGCTCTTCGAGCTTTCCGTCCTCGACGATGGCGATGCGACATTCCTCGCCACCGACGTAGTTGATCAGCATGTCTTTGTTGGCCATTGGGGATCCTTCAACCCATGACCGGAGAGGCTCCGCGGCTGCGCGCCTTCGAGGCGTTAGCGCCGAGGCGAGCGCGGGGGGCGAATCCGGGGGCCGGCGCGTGGGCTCGATCCGCTCCTAACGGAGAGCGTGGGCGTCGGCGTGTTCTAGACGAGGTTTTAATCGGCGGAACGCCCGTCGAAGACCTCGGGGAGTACTTTTTTCGTTTCGTCGCGCAGGTAGTTGAGGACCTGGCGATCTGAATCGTAGCTGGCGGCTCGTCGAGCCACCCGCTCGCAGTGTTGGATATCGACGGACCGGATCAATTTCTTGATCTCGGGGATGGCTTG
>JAKSBB010000220.1 GCA_022361315.1 Desulfobacterales bacterium | reverse complement strand
CGTAAAAAAGAAACGGTTTCTCCGTTTACCGATTCCCTGCCTCCGGTAAACCGATAGCGTTGTTGTGCATCCTCCGTCTCTTCGGATTCCGGCTTTTGGAACTGCGGGGGATGGAGGATAAAAATCTGACTCAGATCGGCTGCCATGATCCGGAGACCGGGTCCGGACAGCTCACCGTAGTTCTGCCTGTCCCGGATCATTGCCCCTGAGGATGTGAATGCGTTGAATGCGGAAAACAGGGTCAGCATCAGTCCTGCAAACAGGGCCATTCCCACCAGCACTTCCACCAGGGTAAAGCCCCTTGCGTTGTGATCTGAAGTATTCACGGTTTTATTCACTATCCGCCTGCCCCGCATCCAGGTACCGCCAGGTGTTCAGGACAAACCGTCGGTTCCCCCCGGGGCCGGTAACGGTCAGGCGGATCTGCTTCAGCAGCCCGGCCTGGTTCTCTGAAATCAGATCGTCCCAGCCGGAGGTATCTTCCCCGGAGCGTATCTCATACGCCCACCCATATCCGGCATAGGGGCCGCCAAACTCACCGCTGTCCCCGTCCGTCTCGTAATGTTCCTGTGCCAGAACAGCCATCTGCCGTTCGGCCAGCACCGGTGCCAGCGCTTTGAACCTTGCCGCTTCGGAAAGGGCGATACTGCCGGACTGCAGCCGGAACACACTGGTCAATGCAATGGCCAGCACCGCCATGGCCACCAGGATCTCCAGCAGAGTGAATCCCCCCTGTGCTCTTTCATATGCAATCATGGCTGTAGCCCCGGATCACTTCAGGTGTGGGTAAAAAAGGATGGAGTTTCAGGGTAACTGGGCTGCCCTCTTCCTGCAGACGGATTAAGGCAGCTTCTGAGTACCCCCGGCTGAAAAAACGGATCACGGTGTCAGACGGGTTGGATTCCGGGCGGTTGGTGACTTCGACGCTCTCCAAAGAAAGGCCTTTGAGCGCAGGGCCGCGACCTTCTTCCGCCTCAAGCTCCCTTTCAGTCTCTGCCAATCCGCCCGGTGCAGCAGGCACTACCCAGACCCTGTCACCGATGCTGTCCAGGTGGAGAAGGTAGTCCCGCCCCTCTTTCACTGCGGTCTGCTTCAGGTCGGCCATCAAAGCGGCAAGTGTTTCCGGCCCGGCTTCCTCCGAGTGATCTCCTGTGCCGGGCGCGGCAAAATACGGTACGGTGATAAAGGCAAGGGTGGACAGGATAAACAGCACCACCATCAGTTCTACAAAGGAAAACCCGCTGTTTTTTATCCCCGCCATCCGTTTTTTACTCCCCTGATTTATTTGCTTGGGATTAATTATTACAGACTGTTGGAAAGTTCAATCGGGGAAACCCTGAATTTTCTGGATATTTATGAAATGTTTTTCACAGTTTATACAATACAGCGGCTACTCAAGCTCCCAGCTCTTGATATCCGCATTTTTCCCTTCACCACCCGGCGCACCGTCCGCCCCGTAGGAAAGCAGGTCGAACTCCTCGTGCACCCCGGGGGAAATATAAATAAAATCCCTGCCCCAGGGATCTTTCGGGAGTTTTTTCTTGTCCAGATAACCGTTTTCATTCCAGTTGGACGCTGCTGGCTCCGTGGTGGGCTTCTCGATCAGGGCCATCAGTCCCTGCTCCGTAGACGGGTAGGAACCATTGTCCAAGCGGTACATCTTCAGGCTGGTCTCAATGGCACCAATATCCATCTTTGCCTTGACCGTTTTTGCCTCGTCCGTCCGCCCCATATACCTGGGGACCACCATCCCGGCAAGAATACCGAGGATAACGACAACGACCATGAGTTCAATGAATGAAAAGCCTTTCTGATTGGATAGCATATTGAATTCCCTCTTTTGAATCTGCGGAATTGAAAACCGGCCTTTGATTTCTCACGGTTGCCGGGTTACTGCCTTTGTCTCAGGGAATGTATCTGAAAGTGGGGTTAAAGGCAATCTTGAATCCGAATTCTATTTCTGCCTTTCATTTTCTGATTCAAAGCCTCCAGGTATAGACGCCAAAACTATCGTTATAGTTTATTTTTCTTTTATGTTTTGAAGGCGAGCAGCTACCGATCAAAAACCACAAAGGCATAGGTAAAACCAGCTCAGTACAGAATTTTATTTTTCAGGACTTTATACTTTTTCGTCATTTGGGGCTTTAACTAATTTGCCATTACATTTGGGACAAATCATTATTTCAACATGCTTTGCATTATATTTTTCTTTACAATTGTCACATATGTAAAATCTCTCCTTTTTTTTATTTGAGGGGAATAATCCATATATAACAATCGCTATTCCGAATAGCGAGAAAAGAAGACCCGCAGCAGGAGGGACTGGAAGTTGATAACGATTTATCCACCCGGTGTTATAAATGTACAGTCCTGCAATAATAACCAGAATTCCATTAAAAATTGGCCCTATCTTCATAGAATTAGCACTCCCATATTTACCATGTTCTTGGATCCAGCCCTTCAGGTCCAAAAGTATTTAGGGCCGCACCACCCAACCCCGAAAGCGATGTTGGAGCGGACCAATATTCAAAAGAAAATGTATTTTTTGCAAATTAGATGGATTTCTTGCCATACTCATGGCAATTGCATCCATAACTTCAGGTAATGAATAAAGTGAGGAATATGCTAATGGCGCGGCTTCAGTCACAAGCGCAAGGCTTAAGGCTTAATGCAAACCGTGCTAGTGGTCCGTCGTCATACATTATTGTAGTGGTTGTCATTGTGACTAAACGACGCTCTTCTACAATAGTGTGGGTAATTACCCCCTAACCACCATCGTTATGATGGTTGTTAGGACCATTTTCACCGCTCCAGCCACCGCCACTTGATACCCCAAAACTTCCTTCTGAGTCCCGAAAGTCACTATGACCTGAATCACTCTCGCCCGGCTCATGTCCATCTGGATCCAAATACCGCAAAGGATTATTTAAACAGATAATCCTGAAGGACCGTTCCGGCCCAATAGAACAAACCCTTTAATGACAGTCGTTTCAGCGAATAGTGTAATATTTTAAAAGAGCATAATTTCGATCAAAAACAAAAAAGGCATAAGTATAGATGACGCCTTTGATACAGCCTGTCATACACCAACCAGCAAGGTTTTTAACGTGGTTAAGGGCAGAAAACGGGGCAAACAGCGCTTACACCGGAAGACCCATCAGCGGGTGGTGCAAGGCTTAAACCAGTATACCCCGAAACAGTGGCCCGGGCTGATG
>JAKSBB010001253.1 GCA_022361315.1 Desulfobacterales bacterium | reverse complement strand
GTCATAATCAAAATTCCTTATCATAATTATGGGGCCGAGGCAAACAGATAAAAACCGCATCCAGGCCTGCTGTACGCAGACGCAAAAAACCCGGTAACGGCTGCACCGGTTACCGGGTTTTTCCGTATTTAAACTGGCCTTAACTTACATGGCGGACTCGGGGTGGAACCCATCCACTTCCTTGAGATCCTCTCCCAGGTATTCCCTTTCATTGGGTCCCAGGATACCCAGGGACAGGGCCAGCAAGGTCCAAAGATGGACGGTCTCCCATGCATGGTCGTTGACCTCGGAGAGATCATGGACCTGGGCATGGCAGTTATGGCAGGGTGTAATGCAATAGGCTGCCTTGGTTGCCAGGATCTGGTTGGCTTTGGTCTGGCCGTACGCCCGACGTTGTTCCTGGAAACCGGACTGCAGGTAACCGCCACCGCCGCCGCAGCAGAAGTTGTTGGAGCGGTTGGGGGTCATGTCGATGAAATTTTCTTTACCGACGACCTTCTCAACCACATATCTCATATCTTCGGCCACCGGATCACCCAGGGTCTTTCTGACCAGCTGGCAGGGATCCTGGAGGGTGAACTTGATCTGGCGTTCCTTGTTCCAGTCGGAAGAGGGTTTAAGTTTACCTTCTCTGATCCACTCGGCGTAAAGCTGAATGATGGATTTGATTTCGAAGTTGTAAGGGATGTTGAATTTTTGCAGTCCTACCAGGACTGCGAAGAGTTCGTGCCCTCACTCGGTGTTGAGCCAGACCTTACAGCCCAGATCCTCCACCGCTTTCACCTTGGTTCTGACAATCTTTTCCCAGTTCTCGTTATCTGCGGAGAACAGGCAGTAATTTTCAGCAGCCCAGCCTTTGGTGCCGTAAGTCCAGTCGGCACCGGCCAGATGCATGATCTTCCACAGGGGGACCATTTCATCGGGTTCGGTCACCGGCTCTCTGGAGTTCTGGTTCAGGAAATAGTAAGCGCCTTCTCTGTTGACATCAGCCTTCATTTCAGCAAATTCAGGCTGTGCTTCCTGGTACTCTTCAAGCACGTCTTCCACAACAAATTCAAAATCTTCCTCGTTGGCACCCATGGCGGAACAGGTATCGTTCTTCAGGGCCATGTCACAGGAAGCGGTGATGCCTTTGGGCTTGTCTTCTTTTTTCCACTGGGCCCGGGCATTGAAAACCAGCTGCGGAATATTGATCTGCATGGGGCAGACATACATACACCGGGTACACATGGAGCACATCCATACCCAGTTGGAATTCAGGATTTCTTCATCCATGCCCAGGGCAGCCATGCGAAGGAATTTTCTCGGGTCCATCCCTTCTAAGCCCGTTGCAGGACACCCGGATGCACAGGCACCGCAGGTCAGGCAGGCATTGAGATTTCCGCCGTCCGGCAGGATCTCCATGACCTTGTCTTTGAAGACGCTTTTTCTGGCGCCTCCGATTTTAATAGCTTGATCTCCCATGCTATTATTTCCCCCTATCTTAGGATTAGAATTACATTAAAATTAAAAAGCAAACATACGTTAATTTACTTTGTGTCTAAGTCTAATACCCCCATTATGTTAAAAAACAAATTTCTTTTTCTCTTATTCTAAGGACCATGTCAATAAAAAATTTAATCCCTGTCCATTTGACTTTTTTGTAAACTCGGCTACTATCCTCTGGTTATGAATGCGCCAAAACCCAAGAATTCAGAGACAATGAACCAGCAGCCGGGCCCGGTTTTAGATCAGGTGAAAGCCCTGATGCCAAAGGTGATGTGCAGAGACCGGCACAGTCTTAACCGGACACTTAACTCTTTAAGAAAAAGTGCCTCCGCTTCCGGCAAACCACAGTCCAATACTTACCGGCGGGCCGCAGGCCTCTTAAAAAAAGCGCGGGGCTCAGCCCGCACCTGGCAGACCCGTGCCGACAACCTGCCTGAAAAGGTCAATTTTTATCCGGATCTGCCCATCTCCGGCAAAAAAGAAGAGATTATCGCTGCCATACGGGAAAATCCGGTGGTGATTATCTCCGGGGAAACCGGTTCCGGTAAGACCACCCAGCTCCCGAAATTTTGTCTTGAGGCCGGCCGGGGACGTTCCGGCATGATCGGCTGCACCCAGCCCCGGCGGATTGCCGCCATGACCGTGGCCAAACGCATCGCCTTTGAACTCAACGAGTCCCTGGGCCAGTCCGTGGGGTATAAAATCCGGTTTGACGATAAAACCGCCCCCAACGCATACATAAAACTGATGACCGACGGTATCCTTCTGGCAGAAACCCAGCAGGACCGTTTCCTGACCCAATACGACACCATTATTGTGGACGAGGCCCATGAACGGAGCCTCAACATAGACTTTACCCTGGGTATCCTCCGGCGCCTGGTGAAACAACGCAAAGACCTCAAGCTGATTATCACCTCGGCCACCATTGATACGGAAAAATTTTCAAAGGCCTTTGACAATGCACCGGTCATTGAAGTCTCCGGCCGGATGTACCCCGTTGAGCTGATTTATTCTCCCATCACCGGCCCGAACCCGGATGATAGCAAATCTGGGGGCAAACGGAATTCAGGCAAAAAAGAGACGAGTGGGGACGACCAGGGGTATGTGGAAGCCGCTGCCCGCAAGGCTGCCAATCTCCTGGTCCAGACCCGGTCCGGGGATATCCTTATATTCATGCCCACGGAGCAGGACATCGGGGAAACCCTTGAGATCCTGCGGGGTAAAAACACCCCGGGTGTGAACATTCTGCCCCTGTTTGCCAGGCTTTCCGCCAAGGAACAGGCCAAGGTCTTCACCACAGGCGCCGGCCGTAAGGTGGTGGTTTCCACCAATGTGGCGGAGACCTCCCTGACCATCCCGGGCATCAAATATGTGATTGATACGGGGCTTGCCCGTATTCCGGCCTACTCCCCCAGAACCCGGACCACGGCCCTGCCCGTCAGCCCCATTTCCCAGAGTTCCGCCAACCAGCGCATGGGCCGCTGCGGCCGTGTGGAAAACGGCATCTGCATCCGTCTCTATGACGAAGATGATTTCAACGGACGACCCTTTTTTACGGCCCCGGAAATCCTCCGGAGCAACCTGGCCGAGGTTATTTTACGGATGATCTCCCTGAACCTGGGCGAGGTCTCCTCCTTTCCCTTTATCGACCCGCCCAACCCCAAAAGTATAAAAGACGGGTTTGATACCCTGGTGGAACTTTCCGCCATCCGCAAGCAAACCGGGCCCAAGGGCAAAGGCAGACACAAGGGTAAAAACACGGGGATATCCCTTACCCCCATGGGCCGGATCATGGCCCGGCTGCCGGTGGACCCCAAGCTATCCAGAATACTCATCGAAGCCGCAGACACCGGTTGCCTGAAAGAGGCAACGGTGATTGCCACCGCACTCACCGTATCCGATATCCGCCAGCGCCCGGCAGACAAGGCACAGGCCGCAGACCAACAGCACGCCCAGTTCAAGGACCCGGGATCGGACTTCATCACCCTGCTCAATATCTGGACGGCCTGCCAGGCGGCAGCAAAACGTCTGAAATCCAGATCAAAACTCAGGAAGTGGTGCATCGATCACTACCTGAGTTTCAAACGGCTCCGGGAATGGCAGGATATTCACCGCCAGATCACCCGGATGCTGGACGACCATGATATCGTCCAGAAGGCCCCTCTGCCGGAAATCACGGACACCAATGAAGGCAAGGGCAGCAAAGGGCTGAAGTCCAAAGAATTTGCCCTGGGCGGTCCCCTGTACATCGCCATCCACAAATCCCTGCTCCACGGTTACCTGGCCGGCATTGCTCATAAAAAAGAAAAGAACATCTTCATGGCGGCCAAAGGCCAGCAGGCCATGATATTTCCCGGTTCCGGCCTGTTCGACAAAGCCGGCAGCTGGATTGTGGCCTCTGAGTATGTAAAAACCAGCCAGCTCTTTGCCAGATGCGTTGCCAACATTGATCCGTCCTGGCTGGAAGATATCGCAGGGGACCTGTGCACCCGCACTTACAGTGATCCCCACTGGGAGAAAAAACGGGGGGAAGTGGTGGCCTCTGAACAGGTGTCCCTGTTCGGCCTGATCATTGTCAGCGGCAGAAAAGTGGCCTATGGCCGGATCAATCCTGAGGAATCCGGCAGTCTTTTCATCCGCCATGCCCTGGTGGAGGGGGAAATCTTCCGCAGGTTCGGGTTTATGGACGCAAACCTCAAACTGATTCAGGAGCTGGAAGATCTGGAAAACAAAACCCGCAAACGGGACATCCTGGTCTCCGAAGATGAGATGTATACCTTTTACCAGTCCCGGCTCCCAAAACCTTTTTATAATATCCGCACCTTTGCAAAATTTTTAAAGGACCAGAAGGATGACACCTTTCTGCGCATGACCAAGGCCGATCTGCAGAAATCAGAGGTGGATGCAGGCCTTCTGGAACAATTCCCCGATACCCTGACCATGGCCCAGGGAGAATTTGCCCTGGATTACCATTTCGATCCGGGTGCCAAAACAGACGGGGTAACCCTCAAGGTACCGGCGGATTCCACCGCCCTGGTCTCCAAAAACAAGGTGGATGCCCTGGTGCCCGGATTGTTTGAGGAAAAAATAGCGGCACTGATCAAGAACCTGCCCAAAAAGTACAGGGTCCGTCTGGTACCGGTCCAGAATACGGCGGCCCGCATTGCAGGAGACCTGCCCCGAAACGATACCCCCTTGTTCACCCTGCTGTCCGAATACATCCGGAAACATTACAACCTGGTCATTCCGGCCTCGGCCTGGTCAGACAGAGATCTTCCAGACCATCTCAAGATGAGAATTTCCATCCGGGATGAAAAGGATAAAGAGATCAAATCCTTAAGGGACCTGTCCAAGCTGGGCCAATTTGCTGCCACGCGCCCTGCAGCAAAAAGCTCGGCCTTTGCGCAGGCAAAAGAAAAATACGAACGCACAGGGATCTCCTCCTGGAATTTTCCCGACCTGCTGCCGGATATTTCACTTGACCAGGATGACGGCTTTGTCAGAAAAGTCTTTATGGGACTAAACCCCGAAGGGGAAAAAGCCCTCTCCCTGAGGCTTTTCAAATCAGAGACGGCAGCGATAGCAAGCCATAAAAAAGGCATCTGCCGCCTTTTCGAGCTCACCTATCCGGAAGATATTAAAGCCGTCCAAAAAGATATCCGGCAGGCCGGGGGCCTGAAACAGATCGCCCCCTATTTCAACGGTACGGATGGGTTCCTGGACATGATCTATCAAGCCCTGGTCAGGGAGGTACTCCACAAGAACATCCGCACCGCCGCAGACTATGACGCCTTTGTCAACGATATCCGCCCACAGCTTTACACCTTAGGCCAGGAAGTCATAAAGCAGGTCCTGGCGGTGGGCCGGGCCTACGAGACCTGTTTTACCCTGATCCAGAAACTTTCCCTGAAGTACAAGGACCGCCCCCTGCCCTTCGCGGCATTGACCCGGGTGTTCAACGAGCTGAAAAACATATGCCCCCCCAACTTTCCGGAACTTTACACCCTGGAACGCATCCGTTTTCTCCCCCGGCACCTGTCCTGTCTGTCCATCCGTGCCCAAAGAGCGGCAGACAATCCGGCCAAAGAAAATCAGAAAGCCGAACTGATTGCCCCCTTTGAGCGGCGGCTGGAATCGGTTATCTCCGGGTTGAGCGATACCTCTTCCGAAGATAAAGCCGCTGCCGTGGAAGAATTTTACTGGATGCTGGAAGAGTACAAGATTTCCGTCTATGCCCAGGAACTGAAAACCCGGTTCAAGATCTCTCCCAAAAGACTGGATAAGGCATTATTGAATATATCCACCATGATCTGATCCCCGGCCTTAATTGATATCAGACCCCGCAGCCACGCCTTCCGGGTTCAGAAGACCGGCAACCAAATGGGACAGATTCTCCGCATTCAACGGTTTATGGACAAAGGCTGAGATATTATTTTTTATTAAAACGTCCTCGTTCACCTTATCACTGTAGCCGGTGCACAGGAGAATGGGGAGATCCGGGCGGATATCACGAACCTTCCCGGCCAGTTCCAGTCCGGTCATGCCGGGCATGGTCTGATCGGTTATGAGCAGATCATAGACATGGGGCTGTTTTTTGAACCGCTCAAATGCCGCTTTACTGTTTGACTCGGTGTCGATTTCATATCCCAGTCTGGACAACAGCCGCCGGGCCACTTCGAGCAACGGGGCCTCATCATCCACAAACAGCAGCCGACCTTCCCCCGTCACCACAGTTCCGGTATCCCGGGAATGCCCCTCCGGCGCCTTTGTGTCAAAGGGCAGATAGAGCGTAAACACAGTGAACCCGGGCCGGCTTTGAACGGAAACCTCTCCCCCATACCGTTTCACGATACCGTATACGATGGAAAGTCCCAGACCCGTGCCCTGGCCTTTTTCTTTGGTGGTAAAATAAGGCTCAAAAATCTGGGGCAGGACCTTGGCCGGTATCCCGTGTCCGGTATCACTCACCTGTATGGCAAGATATCGGTCCTCAGTGGGTATACGGGTGCCGGGCCAGTCAACGGCTTCCTTTTCCATCACGTCTAAACACACCGACAATTCACCGCCGTTCTCTTCCATGGCATGGGCCGCATTGGTGCACAGATTCATCAACACCTGATGCATCTGAGCCGGATCGATACGCACTGTTCCTTTTGGAATATCCACCTCATGACGGATAACAATGGTGGCCGGCAAAGAAGCCCTGAGCATCTTCAAGGTTTCCTTCACCATACCCGGCACGTAAACCGGCACATCCTTCACTTCACTTTTCCGGCTGAACGCCAGTATATGATTCACCAGATCCCTTGCCCTGTAAGAGGCGGTCAATACTTTGTCGAGACTGTCAAAACATTTGTCCTTATCATCGTCGTAGAACATACGGGCCAGTTGGGTATATCCGATGATGGCCCCCAGTATATTGTTGAAGTCGTGTGCAATTCCCCCGGCCAGGGTGCCCACGGCCTCGATCTTCTGGGCCTGCAAAAGCTGTTCTTCCACCCGTTTGCGTTCCGTGATGTCGGTATATGTGCCCAGCATCCGTTCGGCCCGTCCCTTTTCATTGCGCCCTATTGTTTTACCCCGCCCCAGAATCCACCGCCATTGACCGTCACTGGCCTTTACCCTGAATTCAATCTCAAAGGGCGCTCCTGATTTCAGATGGCCGGCTATCGTTTTTTTCACCGCCGCCAGGTCATCCGGATGCACAAGGCTGACCCAGACATCAAATCCCCCCGGCAGATTCTCCGGAGTATAGCCAAGCATGGTGTACCAGCGGTCGCTGAAATAGGTGTCATCCTTGTCCAGATGCCAGTCCCACACCGCTTCATTCACGGAATTCATGGCCAGTTTCAGCCGGGATTCACTTTTCGCCAGCGCCTCCTCAGCTTCCTTGCGCCGTGTAATATCTCTCATGCTTGTGCGAAGCCCCAGGTATTCACCCGCCTCCGCATATATGGGTTGGTAGGACATGGAAATCCATCGGGCCCGACCATCTTGGCGCCGGATTCTAAAATGGTGATCGTTGAGGGAGACCCGTTCGGAGACCCCTTTTTTTAACAGATCAATTACCCGTTTTCGATCCGCAGCCACAACCAGGCCGCCAATCCACTCAAAAAACGCCCCTTCGTAATTCCATCTTTGTTTTGGATGCCCGGTAATCCTTTCAGCCGCGGGATTTATCCAGATCAAATTTCCCATGGGATCAATCCAGGTTTCCCAGTCATGGGTATGGTTTGCAACCGCTCGGAACCGCTGCTCGCTTTGGGTGATATCCGTGGTGGCCACCTGGGCCATCACCTTTCCGTCCTGTGCAGGTTCAACCACCAGTTTCAAAAAAATATACTTGATCTCACCGGGCAGGGTGCAGATTTCCGCCTCAGATTCAAAAGAAGTTTCTCCATTTGCCAATGCCACGATCTGGGCACCGAATACATCCAGTGCATTTCCAGTAAATATACGGCTGAAATGCGCTTTGAGTTGTTCTTTATCTGATGCGCCGCAGAGTGTCAGAACAGCCTGGTTGACATCCACCAGCGATACTCTGGAAACAAAGGCCTTGATCCGGGCCGGGTCAATATCCAGATAGGTGCGGAAATCCGACACCCCGCGATCCTTCAAATAATCGATATACTGGATGACCTCTGTCAAATCCTCTTCCCACAGGGGTACCGGAGATTCATGAAACAGGCGTTTATAACGTGAGTAGGTACGTCGAAGAGATTGCTCGGCCTGTATTCTGCCCTTAAAATGGCCATCAAACTCCTCTTTGATCAATTTGACGGAATGATACAAGTAATAGAACGGATGGGACTTGGAGACGCTGATATCATCGGCGACCCCTTCCGTATCCCAGTTGATCCGCCCCATAAATGCCAGTAGGGCCTCAATATCCCCGGAATGAACGGCGTCCGGCTCCGACGGCCTTGTACGGGCGGACCGCCTGGCCGGGGTGAACTTTTCATAACCGTTGTCAAATGTAGATTCCCCTCCGTGGCCTGAGCCTTCACCGATCTTCCGGCGGCCCCGATTATCTTCCCGTATCAACTGAAAGGCGTGGGCAGCGTCATCTGCAATTCTCACATCAAAAGGCATCAGGGGCCTGGCCAGCCGCAACGCCGTTTTCATGAATGTATTTGCCCCGTAAACGATATACATGGAGAACGGATACCGCCGGTACCACGTGGTCAGGGATTTCATATACCCGATTCTGGCAGAATGACTCCCCCCTTTCAGCCGGCTGGCATCCACGACGATATATCCGATCTCTCCGCCGCCGCGTTGCCGGCAGGCGTCCCGCATCCTGTCAATCCGCTCGATACCACCGACGTCAAGATAACCGCTGACAACCGAATGGAGGATATTTTGATTAATAAGGGTGGAATGATTTCTAAATCCGGCATGTGTGATCCGCCACTCATGGTCCGTTTTGATATGGATTGCACCCAGAGAGGGTTCGGCGGATTCAACCAGATCCCCAAGCCTGATACCGGACACCTCCGGGTAAACCTTTTTGGGAGGTGCCAGTGTCAAGGCAAAAGCCACTGCATCCCTGTACTGCTTTTCAACCCGTATAATTTTTCGGGAGGTATTGAACCGTTCTCCTATTTTTACTGCAATGGACAAAGGCAGGGACAGGTTGCAAAAAATCATTGATTTCAAGCGCCTGTCCCGGTTTGCATTGTTGATAAAGTAGCTCCTTGCCGATAATGTAGAGCCTTTTAGCCGGGCATAATCCTGGATCTGGATATATGTACCCCCGGAGGTGAGGAATTGATTTGCGATCTCCATTTTTAAAGCGACGGATTTTTTTACCCCTTCAAAATCAGCCCGTCCTTCGGGCCGGCTGTAAATAATGCCGTCACCGATAATCCAGAAATTGACAATGAAGGAAGGACTCACCTGCCGGCAAATCCACTCGGGACGTGTTCGAACACGGCACCCGGATATCGGACAATAGGAGGCCATCAAATGCTCCCTGTACTTGATTTATTTGCGTCTTGTCGCTGGTTGTGATTCACACCCTGGTTCATCTTCGGATTCACCCGTTGGTATATCGATACTTTGAATAAGACAGACACGACTGAGGCAAGACGGACACCTCCGGGTGTCTTCTGTAAACCGGACCGAAACTGTTGGAGATGGTCCATGGTACAATAAATTTCAAATTCTTGCAAAAATTATGATGTGTATCATAAAACCAGACCGGAGGATTGGCCGCAACGGTTCATGATGCTTTGCATTATCAATGCGTTTCATGTAATTTGTAGTATATTCCGATGACGATAAGGAAGAGATCATGGCTCGAAAACCCAGTTACGAGGCGTTGGAAAAACGTATCGCAGCCCTTGAAAAGGCAACATCAGAGTGCAGACAGGCAGAAGCCACTTTAAAAGAAAACGAAACACTTTTCCGGATCATATTTGAAAACTCCAGGGACGCCATTTTTATAACGGACAAGGGTGCCGGATTTGCATACGTTAACCGGGCGGCCTGCGACCTCACGGGGTACACCCGGGATGAACTGCTTCGGATGAGGGTACCGGATCTTCATGAACCTGAAGACCTCGGGCCTTTCAAGGCATTTTTCGAACGGATCATTTCCGGAGAGGATATTCTCTCCAACGCCGACATTCTCAAAAAAGACGGGACAAAAATTCCGGTTGAGTTCAGCAATACACGAATCATATTGAACGATCAGCCGCATATGCATACCATTGCCAGGGATCTGACCGACCGCATCCGGGTGGAAACGGAACTGGCCAAACGCTCAGAAGCCATTGAAGCTTCCATGGACGGTATTGCCATCCTGAACGACAGTGAAACCTACATATATGTCAACGATGCCCACGCAAAAGTATACGGCTATGACGGACCTGAAGAGCTTCTTGGAAAGACTTGGCGGGAGCTCTACGACGAGGCGGAACTAGCGCTTTTTGAAACCACCATCATGCCCCGGTTTGCAGCGGAAGGGAAATGGCGGGGGGAATCCGTGGGCAAAAAGAAGGACGGTTCCCGGTTTCCCCAGGAGGTATCCCTCACTGCAATGGAAGGCGGCGGCCTGGTATGTGTCGTCCGTGACATTTCGGAACAAAAGAGGGCTGAACAGGAAAAGCTCGAAGCCCAGACCACCGCAGCCCTCCATGAAAAGTATGCCCTGGTGGGGCAGATCGCCGGGAAGATGGCCCACGATTTCAACAATGTGCTGGGGGCCGTGATGGGCAATGCGGAACTGGCTTTACTGGATTGCCGGAAAACCCAACTCCAAGAGACGCTGGAACTGATCCTGGCCCAGACCATGCGGGGTAAGAACCTGATCCGGAACCTCACCGCATTTGCCAAGGACCAGGAGCCGAGACAGGAATACTTTTCAGTAACCGAAAAGATCAATCTGGTACTGAACCTGATGAAACAGGATATGAAAGGGATCGCCGTGGCCCAGGAATGGGCGCCGGAATTACCTGATCTTCTGGCGGATCCGGGTATGGTGGAGCACTGCCTGGTGAACCTCATCCAGAATGCCGTTCATGCCATGAGCAAAACCACGATCCCCCGTCTCAGTATCCGGGCGTATATAAAAAGAGAACAGATTTATATCGACATC
Organism: Desulfobacterales bacterium; assembly: GCA_022361315.1. Next base: position 10,003 of record JAKSBB010001253.1, on the reverse strand, counting down.
AAAGACAACGGCTGCGGTATTCCGGAGACCTGTATCCCAAACATCTTTGATCCGGGCTTTACCCTTAAGGGAAGCCGTGATACCGCCGGGGTCTATACCCCGGACATCAAAGGCACCGGCTATGGCATGGCCAATGTAAAAAAATACGTGGAACAGCACCAGGGAACCTTTGCAATTGATTCAAAGACCGGCCGCGGCACACAGGTAATCATCAGCTTTCCCGCCGCCCAACCCGATACAGGAGAAGAAATCACCGTAGACGTCACGGCCTGCCCCCCGGGTACCGGCAAAGCCATTCTTCTTGTGGAGGATGAATCCGCCATTTCACAGGTTCAGTACCGGCTGCTCACCTATCCGCCCTGCAGTCACCGTGTGGATCTGGCCGCCGACGGCCGGACCGCCATGGACCTCTTAGATAAAAACACCTACGATGCCGTCAGCCTGGATTATCTGCTTCCGGGAAAAATAAGCGGCCTGGATGTGTATACCCACATCCGAAAAAGAAGCAAAACCCTGCCGGTGCTGTTCATCTCGGGAAATCTTAAATTCCTGGAATCCATAACCGCCCTCAAGGCAAAAGACCCATGGATTGATCATGTATCCAAACCCTGCCAGAACAAAACCTACATCCGCAGGATAAACAGTCTTCTGGAATCGGCAGAACCGGAACCACCGGAGAACCGGGAGTGACACGGGTATAAGAGAACATAATTGGTTTGCTATATCCACGAAAGTATATTAAGTTGATCCCAACAACCAGCAACAAAATAAATTTCACAGAAAAATCTGGACCTTAGAACAGGTAACGAACGGATTCCCGGCAGGGTGCCGTTTCCCATCTGGACAATAATGATAAAGTCGATTCAACTGATTACTGCATTCCTGGTCAGCTTCTTATGGGTCTTGGGTATTGCCCAGGGGGATACCCTTGTCAGAATCGGCATATTCCAGAACGAGCCCATGAGTTTCGTGGCGGAAGACGGACATGCCGGCGGCATCTATCCGGATATCATCCGCCGGATTGCCCAACATGAGGGATGGACACCGGAGTTTGTGCTGGATTCCTGGGCCGGGTGCCTGAACCGGCTTTCAACGGGACAAATCGACCTGATGATATCCATTGTCAAAACGCCGGAACGGGAAGTTCAATACGATTTCACCACGATTCCTGTACTCACGGCCTGGGGTCAGATCTACGGGACAACAAAAGATAAATTCTCCAGTATCCTGGACCTTTCCGGTAAAACCGTCGGTGTCATGGCAAAGGATATCAACGGAAAAAATTTTCAGGACCTGGCACATAATTTCAGGGTAAATTGCCGCTTCAAGGCGTTTTCCACCTACGATGACATGTGCAAAGCCTTATCGATGAATACCACAGACGCCGTGGTCATGAACAACGTCACCGGTGACCATTTCAGGCGAAAATACGACCTCTATCCCACATCGGTGCTTTTCAGCCCCATAGACACCTTCTTCGCCGTCAGGAAAGACACAAACCCGTCACTTCTGGACCGGATTGACCACCACATTGAGAAATGGAAAGCGGATAAAAACTCCGTATATTACGATATACTTGCCAACTGGTACGGGCACCGGGCCTCCCCATCACGCCTGCCCGTAAAAACACTTGTGGCCATCGGCGGTATTATTCTGGTTTTCGGACTGATTCTTCTCTTTTGGAACCGCATGCTCAACCACCGGGTAGGTCAGCATACCCGAGAACTGAGGATCAGCAGAGAGAAATACAGAACCCTCTCCAATCAAGCCCTGGTGGGTATATATCAGATGACCCGGCAGGGAGATATCACCCTGGCCAACCGGAGAATGGCAGAAATATTCGGATATGAGACAGCTGAAGACCTTATGAATGGTTCGGTCAATTTCAGGGAACTGCTCGCCACCCCTGATCAGTTTGACCACCTGATCCGGGATATTGAACATACCGGGAACAATGAAGAGAACCCCACGGCCTTTGTGGCCAGGGACGGCCACCGGATCTGGGGCCATCTTCAAATCAGGGAAAGCGTTGACGATAAAGGCCGGACTGCCTACGAAGGTTTTTTTGAAGACATCACCCGCCGCCACCGCCGTGAGCAGTTGCTCAAATCCAGGCTCAAATTGATCGAATATGCCACCGGTCGATCGGTGGATCAATTGCTTCAACAATTTCTTGATGAAGCAGAACGCCTGACCCGCAGTACCATTGGATTTTTTCATTTTATTTCAGATGATCAGACCGAGATCCTCCTTCAGGTCTGGTCCCCCCACACCACCACCCACATGTGCACCATCACACCGGTCAACGGGCATTATCCGGTGGACCAGGCAGGGGTCTGGGCGAACTGTGTGAGAACCCGTGAGCCTGTCATCCACAACGATTACCAGGCCCTGCCTCACCGAAAAGGCCTGCCCCAGGGCCATGCGCCGGTTATCCGTGAGATGGTGGTTCCCGTTATCCGGGAAAGCAGGATAAAGGCCATATTGGGGGTGGGCAACAAACCCACGGATTACAGGGAAACGGATCTTGAGATCGTCCGAGAACTGGCTGACACCGCCTGGGAAATCGTCCTTCAAAAGCGAACGGAAAATGAACTCCGTAAAAGCGAAGCCCGGTATCGCCGTTTTATGGAAACCTCTCTGGAGGGGATATGGGCATTGGATGCAGAGGGGAAGATCACCTTTGCGAATTCCACCATGGCACAGATGTTGGGCTGTCATACAGATGTACTGCTTGGAAAAACCGTTGAATCCTTTGTGTTTGATGCGGATATTGAAGATCATCTCTCCCGGTCGGAAATCAGGCGCCAGGGGATTCACCAGCAGTATGAGGCAAGATTCAGAAAAAAAGACGGCACGGCACTCTGGGTCATCGTATCGTCCACCCCCCTGCTGGATGAGGATGAAGGCTATGACGGCACCGTGGTCATGTTTACCGACATTACAGCCAGAAAACTTGCGGAAAAAGAAATCGAAGAAACCCAGCAACGGTTTCTGGCCATACTCAACGGTATTGAATCCACCATTTATGTGGCGGATATGGCCACATATGAAGTCCTGTTCATGAATGATTACATGAAGCAATTGTTCGGTAAAGACATGACCGGTGAGATCTGCTGGCAGGCATTCCGCCGTCAGGATGCCCCTTGCCCCCATTGCAGCAATCGCTTTCTTACGGATACCAGAGGACTTCCCACGGGTATTCATCTCTGGGAAGATCAGCACCCGGTAACCGGCCGGTGGAATATATACCACGACCGGGCCATCCGCTGGGTGGACGGCAGACTCGCCAGACTCCAGGTTGCCACCGACGTGACCCAGCTCAAGGAGATGGAGCACCAGCAGCGGGAATACGAGAACAAAATTCGGCAGGCCCAGAAAATGGAAGCATTGGGGGCGTTGGCCAGCGGCATTGCCCATGATTTTAACAATATTCTTTTTCCCATCCTGGGGTATGCGGAACTGCTGGGGGAAGAATGCCCCGCCGAAGGCCCCATGCGCAAAGGGCTGGATGAAATTTTGACGGGGGCACGGCGGGCCGGGGAACTTGTGGATCAGATCCTTACCTTCAGCCGGCAGACCGAAGAAAGGGACGCACTTCTGAAACCGGACCTGGTTGTCAAGGAAGTCATTAGACTGATCCGGGCAACCCTGCCGGTGACCATCCGTATCGAAAAATACGTGGCCCCGGACTGTAAGATGATATTCGGTGACCCCACCCAGATTCATCAGGTGGCCATGAATCTGGTGACCAATGCCTTCCACGCCATGGAAGAGACCGGCGGTACAATGACAATCCGACTGGAAAATGTCATGGGTGATACCCACGGGTTAAGCCGGCCTGGTCATTACGTCTGCCTCTCCGTGGGAGATACGGGGACTGGAATGGCCCCGGAGACCCGGGATAAAATCTTTGATCCCTATTTTACCACCAAGCCCAAAGGCAAAGGAACCGGACTCGGTCTTTCCATGGTTCACGGTATCGTAAAAAAATACAGGGGTGAGATTCAGCTGACCTCCAGCCCGGGGCAGGGAAGCCGGTTCAGGATCTTTTTTCCCGCCATTGACAAAGAAACCGAATCCAAGGCCGTAAAAGCCCGGGCGGCCCTGCCCGTGGGGACGGAACGCATATTGCTGGTGGATGACGAAGAACAGGTTCTAAAACTTGAAATGGAAATTTTATCGCGGTTGGGGTATGAGGTAATAGCGGAAACTAGCAGCAAACGTGCCCTTGACCTGGTCAGGGAGAATCCGGACCGGTTCGATCTGATGATCTCGGATATGACCATGCCTGAAATGACAGGAGATCTGCTGACCCGGGCGATTTCCGAAGCGGCCCCTGACCTGCCGGTGGTGATATGCACGGGATTCAGTGAACGGATTGATGAAGCCCGGGCCCAAAGCCTGGGGGTCAAACGGGTAATACTCAAACCCATAGCAAAATCAGACCTGGCTGAAACGGTCCGCACCGTATTGGACGAAAACCAGAGGATGTCCGGCTAACATGGCCCTTTGAGGTATTCATGGACAAGGTATTGATTATAGATGATGACGAGCAGATCTGCCGTTTTCTTTGCCAATCCTTCCAAGGTATGGCGGTTGACGCAGATTACAGGCTCAGTCTTTCTGAAGGAATCGCCCGGATTTCCAAGAGTTCGCCTTCAGTTCTGTTTCTGGACGTCAACCTGCCGGACGGTAACGGTATTGATGCCATCCGGACCATCCGGCAATTCCCTGACCCGCCGGAAATCATCATCATCACCGGTAGCGAGGACCCTGACGGTGCGGAAACAGCCATGCACAACAAAGCCTGGGACTACATTCCCAAACGGGGGTCAATCGCCAATTTTAAGGCAGCACTGAACCGCGCCCTGGAGTACCGGCGTCAGACCCATGCGGCCCCTGTACCGGGGCTGATACGGAAAAATATCATTGGTGACAGCCGGCGGCTTACCCATTGTATCCATCAGGCAGCAAAGGCATCAGCCAGTGATCTGCCCGTTATCATCACCGGCGAGACCGGCACCGGCAAAGAGGTTTTTTCAAAAGCAATCCACGACAGCAGCCCCCGCGCCAGCGGCGACTTTGTGGTGGTGGACTGTGCCGCCCTGCCGGATCATCTGGTGGAAAGCACCCTGTTCGGCCATATCAAAGGGGCCTTCACCGGGGCAGACAATACCAAACTAGGACTGATGGCCCTGGCGGACCGGGGCACCCTCTTTCTGGATGAGGTGGGGGAACTGCCCCTGGGGGTTCAAATGAAATTTCTACGGGCCCTTCAGGAAAAGAAATTCAGACCCGTGGGCAGCAAGACAGAGATCCGAAGCGATTTCAGACTGATCTGCGCCACCCACAGGGACCTGCCCGGTATGGTGGCCCAAAAAAAATTCAGGGAAGATCTGTATTTCAGGCTGTTCTCCGCTGAAATCCAACTCCCCCCGCTCAAGGACCGTGACGACGACATCAGTCTTCTGGCCCGCCATCACCTGTCAAGAAAAGCAAGACTCACCGGGGCGCCGGCCTGGAAGATCTCACCGGAACTGACGGAGGAATTGTCATTGTATGCCTGGCCCGGCAACATCAGGGAACTGATCAATACCCTGGATCTGGTCTGCAGCGATGCCGGCCAGGGCACCACACTTTTTCCCCATCATCTCCCCCCCCATATCCGGGCCTTTAATATCCGGGAGAAACTCGGCACGGGCACATCGGCAGCAGCCCCATCCCGGGTAGCGGCCGGCGAAACCGCCGCCCCCCTGTCCACCTTCAAGGCCCACATGGATAAAAGCAAAAAGGCCTATCTGGTTAGCCTGCTTGCCATGACCGACGGTAACATCCAGGCGGCCTGCAAATGTTCCGGTTTGTCCAGGGCGCATCTTTACAGACTTCTCCAGCAGTACGAACTAAAATGAGCAGAGCAAACGGGAACCTAATTACACCTGTCACATTTTTGAGACACTCTCTTTTTTGAGAAACGCAGAACGATTCCATAACCTCTTTATATATTAAAGAATAAGCTACCCCGAATAGATAACATGTCTCTTTTTTGAGACAAACACAAACAGAAGACAAAACCTCATAATTATCTGAAATTATAGGACATATGCAGTCAAATGAGTTCTGGCACGACAATTGATAGATATGATAGATAATTGATCTATACAACACAATATTACATTAGTTTCATACAATCTTTAGTGTACATAAAAGAACCCAAAGATTCATCATGCATCATTTAATTTTTTTCATCGACAGCAACGCAGGGGATTCAGGATACCGGTTTGTGGAAGCCGTCCGGCAACGTTTCGCCACAGTATCGTCAGAAGTCTTCCAAACATTACGCGATCTGGAGACCTGGCTGCGCAACAAAGAGGCCGGCATCTTCGGAATGCGGATCATCGTTCTCTTCGCCGATACCCGGTCCTGCCTGGATCGGCTTGAAGCATCGGCGGACCTGATGGACGGGGAGCAGGTGATTCTGCTTCTGCCGGATTCGGAAAAAACAACCCTGGAAAAAGCCCAGCGGCTGCGGCCCAGGTATTTTGGCTTTTCTTCGGGCCCCTTTGACGATGTATGCGATGTTATCACCAAAATGCTCCGGCGATAGGCCGGAAGGATACAATAAAGGAGACGAGATGAATACCAAAAGCGCTATGGATCAGGCCATCGCCGAGACCACAAAGGAAGCCGGTAAATACCTGACCTTCACCCTGGCAGACGAGGGATACGGCATCGGCATTCTAAAAGTCAAAGAAATCATCGGCATGATCACCATTACCCCGGTGCCCAGAACCCCGGACTTTGTTAAGGGGGTGATCAACCTGCGGGGAAAGGTGCTGCCCGTCATCGACCTGAGGCTGAAATTTAATATGGGGGAAATTCCCTATACGGAGCGGACATGCATCATCGTGGTGGAAATCGACGCCAACGATGAAACCGTCCTGGTGGGCATTGTGGTGGATTCCGTTTCCGAGGTGCAGGGTATTTCACCGGATGACATTGAAGATCCGCCGGCCTTCGGCACCCGCCTCACCACCGACTATATCCTGGGCATGGGGAAAACCGATACCGGTGTAAAAATCCTACTGAATATCGACAAGGTTCTGGATCAGGCCGACATTTCCATGCTGAAAACACAGACGTAACCTTTTTAAGATATAAATTTACCGAATCAACTTTAGGAGGCAAAATGAACTGGAGCACCATGACCATCGGCAAAAAAATCGGGACCGGATTCGGCATTGTCCTGGTCCTGCTGACCATTGTCGGCGTTCTTTCTTACACGGGAACCAAAGGCATCGTCACCAATGCGGAAGAGGTGATTGACGGCAACAAACTGGACGGTAACCTGGCCCAGAAAGAGGTGGACCACCTGAACTGGGTCAACCAGGTGAACGCCCTGCTCACCGATGAGGCCATCACCAAGCTATCGGTACAGACCGATGACACAAAATGTGCCTTTGGCAAATGGCTTTACGGCGAAGGCAGAAAACAGGCCGAAGCCCTTGTTCCTTCACTGGCTCCCCTCCTGAAAGAGATCGAAGCACCCCACAAGGCACTTCACGAATCTGCCATAGCCATAGACAAGGTTTTCAAGCAGGCCAATCCCCGGCTGCCCACCCTGTTTACCCAGCGTGAGGTGGACCATCTGAAATGGGCAGCCAAAATACGGGACGCCTTTATTCAGAAGAAAGACAAGCTCGGTGTTCAAAAAGATCCAACCCAGTGTGCCCTTGGCAAATGGCTGACCTCGGATGAGGCGAAGACAGCCTATCAGAACGGAGACCAGGACTTTAAGAACGCCTGGGATGCCATGGTGGCTGTCCACAAGGACCTCCACGGATCCGCCGTTGACATTGAGTCCCACCTGAAATTCGGAGAACTCAAAATCCTCGCCATGGAAAAGGCAAGCCTCCAGGAAAATTTTGAAGGATTAAACGACACCTTGTTCATGACCCTTGAAACGGCCATGGAAGAAATTATTGACCCGGCAAAGACCCGGGCAGAGGGATCCGGCGACATTTCCGAGCTGGCCAAGTGGGGAAACATCGACATGGTGATCAATGAAGAGGTCATCCAGTTTTTTCTCCAGGCCCGTATTGCCTTGGCTGCCTTTGAAAAGGAAAAAACCGAAGCCCAGTGGCAGGCCTATGATGATTTAATCAAAGGGTTTAACCAGGGGCTTGATGACTGGAGTACCCTCGCCAAAGGTACGCCGGCATTGAAAAAAACCATCGCTGATCTTGAACGCCTCAGCGCCACATGGACAAAGGATGCCATACTTTACCATGAGGCGGTTCAATCCGAACAAAAAGCCGATGATTCCGTACAACAGGCAATCACATTGTATAATACAAAAACCATCCCCCTGCTCGACCAGACCATGGGACACCTGGAAGAGCTGAGAAAAGAGGCAGAGCACGAACTCAAAGGCATGGAGGAAAGCAGCCGGATATACGCAGCCCAGACGGTTCCCGCCCTGACCCGGGTGCAGGATCTGCTGGAAAAAATCCGGGAGGAGGCCCGGGCCAATATCATGACCGACGACATCATGATCAGCGCGGCACGGAAAACCGAATTCTCCGTGATCCTGTTGGTGGCCGTGGCCGCAGTAATCGGTATCTTCATGGCCTTCTTCATCTCCAGAGGTATTATCAAGGTGCTGACCAACGTCACCGGCGGCCTGGGCGAAGGGGCCAACCAGGTGGCATCCGCCGCCAGCCAGGTTTCTTCCTCCAGCCAGTCCATGGCGGAAGGTTCCTCCCAGCAGGCGGCGTCCATTGAGGAAACCTCATCCTCCATGGAAGAAATGGCCTCCATGACCCGGAAGAATGCAGACAATGCCATCCATGCGGACGGGCTGATGAAAGAGGCCAACGGGGTGGTAAAAACCGCCCATGAATCCATGACCGAGCTGACCCAGTCCATGGCGGATATCACCAAAGCCAGTGAAGAAACCTCCAAAATTATCAAAACCATTGACGAAATCGCCTTCCAGACCAACCTGCTGGCCCTGAACGCAGCCGTAGAGGCGGCCCGGGCCGGTGAAGCCGGTGCGGGGTTCGCCGTGGTGGCCGATGAGGTAAGAAACCTGGCCATGCGGGCAGCCGATGCGGCCAAGGATACTTCCGAACTCATCGAAGGGACGGTAAGAAAAGTGGAGAACGGTTCGCAGCTTGTGGCCGCCACCAACGAAGCCTTTGCCCAGGTGGCAGACAGTACCGGTAAGGTCGGGGAACTGGTGGCTGAAATTTCGGAGGCTTCCGGTGAACAATCCCAGGGCATTGACCAGGTGAATACCGCCATTTCAGAAATGGACCGGGTGGTTCAGCAGAATGCCGCCAATGCCGAAGAATCCGCATCAGCCTCAGAAGAGCTGAATGCGCAGGCAGAGCAGCTCAGGGAATATGTCGGGGACCTGATCATGATGGTAACCGGCAATCAGGACATGGGGGCGGTGCAGGTGGGTCATAAACCGGCCAAGTCCCTGGCGCAGAAACCGCAACAGACAGCGGCCAAAAAACTGGCCCAACCCAAAGAAGAGGTTCGGCCGGATCAGGTCATCCCCTTTGATGAGGATGAGGATTTCAAGGACTTTTAACGCTCAAAGATGTTAGGGTATTAACGTCCGGGACCGGTTTACTTCAGCCGGTTCCGGACTTTTTTTTCAAGCACTGCAATGACCCGGTTCAGGTCTTGGGTAGGGCGCACCGGACCGGATTCGTTCCAGCCCGTTGCCAGGGCGGATGCGGTTTTCTCCCGGAACGCCGCCATCGTCGGCACCAGGGATTCCCAGGCCATGAGCTTTTGAATGATATGCCGTTCCTCGGGGCTCATGCGGGCCGTGTCCACCGTCTGGTTATTATCGCACTCAATGATCATCACCGTCTCCTTTCTTTTCCTTCCCTCTATCAGACCTGGATCTTATCCGAAACCATTTATGCGCAGGATTTGGACCATCGGGGTACGGAGAAAAAGGCCTCTTCAATAAATCCTGCCAGAT
>JAKSBB010000115.1 GCA_022361315.1 Desulfobacterales bacterium | reverse complement strand
GAGATCGACTCGCTCGATGTCCACTGCCGCGTGCTCAACGGCGGACGCCTCTACTCCCGCAAGGGCATCAACGTCCCACGCACGAAGCTCAGCGTCCAGACGCTGACGGAAAAAGACATCGCCGACCTGAAGTACATCGCCGACACCGACATCGACCTCGTCGCCATCTCCTTCGTCCGCAGCCCCGAAGACATCGCCCAGGCTCGCGGCGTCATCGGCAAGACACGCCCGCGCGTACCCGTCATCGCCAAGCTGGAGTTGCCCGAGGTGTTGGAGAATCTCGACGCGATCTTCGACGTCTCCGACGGCGTGATGATCGCCCGCGGCGACCTGGCCGTGGAGGTCCCCTTCGAGCGCGTGCCGCACCTGCAGAAGCAGATCCTCGGCCACGCGCGCGCGCGCGGCAAGTGGGCGATCGTCGCCACGCAGATGCTCGGCTCGATGGTGCTCAACCCGAGGCCCACACGCGCCGAAGTATCGGATGTGGCCAACGCCATGCTCGACGGCGCCGACGCGATGATGCTCTCGGAGGAAACCGCCGCCGGATCACAACCCAAAGAAGCGGTGGAGGCGATGGCCCGAATCGCCGATGAGACCGAGAAGATGCTCACCCCCCCCTTGCCCGAGGAGGTGGAGGTCGACGCCAAGACGTTTGCCGCCGGCGCCGCGCAGGCCGCCGTCGGGGCCGCCGACCGATTGCACGCCAAGGCGATCATCACGCTCGCCGGATCGGGCACCACGGCACTGGCCGTCAGCAAGTGGCAGCCGAAGATGCCCATCATCGCGCTCAGCGCCAAGGCGTCCACGCTCCGCCGGCTCAACGTGCTCCGTGGCGTCGTGCCGGTCAGACTCGAAGGAATCATGACGATGGAAGAACAGTTGCAGGTGTCGGACAAGTTCCTGGTCGAGAGCGGCTGGGCTCAGCCCGGAGACGTCACCGTCGCCGTCGCCGCCATCCCGCTCGGATCGTCCAAGGACACCAACACGCTCCGCTTCCACCACGTCCGGCCGATCGCCGACTAATCAACCGATCAGGCCCGACCAACCGATGAAATAAGAATCCAGGGAGGAATGTGTTTTAGATGGCGAAGGATTCGCACCCCAACAAGTGTCGACCCGAGGCGTGGCAACAGCTACAACTCCTGGTCGAGCAACTCGACGACAACCCCAACGCGCTGTTGCGAGCCTGCTTCGCGATCTGCCGGCACGACCTGGTCGACGCCGATTTCGCTGTGGTCGATGCGCAGATCGATCAGTGGACCGGTCGCATACTCGAGACCGTCCACAGCCGCGAACCCCGCGCCCTCATGGCACACACCCACGCGCTTCTCTTCGACGAACTGGGCTTCTGCGGCGGGCGGG
>JAKSBB010000961.1 GCA_022361315.1 Desulfobacterales bacterium | reverse complement strand
CTGCCCATTGAGGAAGGATTTCAGTTTTACCTGGCAACAGACGGGTTCTGGGATCAATTGGGCGGAGACAAAGGGCTTCGGTTCGGCATGCAGCGGTTCATGACACTTCTGCAGACGTCACAAACCATGCCCATGGCAGAAAGAAAGGCACACCTGTTGTCCGAATTCCAGTCGTATCGCGGCAACAGGGTCGTACAGGACGATTTAACCGTAATGGGGTTTTCAATCATTTAAACTCTAAGTAGTTTTACCTATCATTTATTTCTTTACGGGGCATGCTGATCCGGTATGCCCCCACAGGAGGGGCCACCCATGACCAAAGCGAGTGCTACCAAAGATCACAACCACCTTTTCAGAATCATGACCATGGACGGGGGCGGTATTTACGGATTGTTTACCGTCCTGATGCTGAAACAACTCTGCAATGCCGACCCGAATTTCCTTAAAGACGGCTGCGTTGACCTCTTTGCCGGCACCTCGGCCGGCGGACTGAACGCCCTGCTTCTCGCCAAATACGATAACCCCAGAGAGGCCATTGAAAGTGGGGAGATGGAGCGGTTTTACTCCGAACAGAACATCTTTGCCAACAAGAACCCGGTCAACCTTTTCATGAGCAACATGGGTCTGCGCCCCTATCTGGGCACCGAAGAGTACATGTCCGTATTGAAAAAATACTTCGGGGACATGACCCTGGGGGATCTAAAGCAGCACGTACTCATCACCATGTTCAACTGGGCCGGTTCGGAAGCGGACGGAAAAAACCGCAAGTGGAAACCCAAACTCTTTGAAAACTACGATGCCAACGACCCGGACTGTAAACTCCTGGTCAGGGACGTGGCCTTTGCCTCCACCACCCCCACATTCCTGCGGGCCATCTGGTCCGGCGGCAATGACGGCGGCATCTTCGCACCGAACCCCACCATGTGCGCGGTAACCAAGGTCATTAAAGAAATATTCAAGGCCGAAACCCAGGAAAAGATACCGGCCAGGGCCAACCAGGATTGGTACAAGATGATTTACGAGCTGTTCAGCCGGGATTACAAACAGGACACCTTTGGTAAGAGTTCTGTACTCAACCATATCTCGGTTCTCTCTTTAGGCGTGGGTAACACCTATCCGTACATGGATGTGGGCACGGAAGAATGGGGAATGATGCAGTGGATGATGGGCATCTGGAACCCGGCCATCCGTCAGTGGGTGATGCCCATGAACCGCATGCAGTTCGAGCCTTCCATTGAAGCCGTCAACTACCAGGCCGCCGAATTGCTCAACCGCGACTATGATATCGTTCTGGGCGACGGGAAAATAGAAACCTACTATCAGTCAAAGGGGTACCACCGCCTTTCCCCCGAAGTGCTGCCCATTTCCATGGGGATTGCCAATATGGCCCTTCGGAACAACCCCGTATTTTTCCAATACCTCACCGGTGAAATCTATAAAGCGGCCGGTAATGCCGAATCCACCCGCCAGCTGGGAGAGACCTACGAATGGTTGAAGACTGAAAAATGGTTTGTTCCCGAGACCTGGATGTGTGATCTCATCTAAACTATCAGACCTTTTTCCATTCAATTGATGTACGGCACAGCCCCGGTTTCCCTCCGGGGCTGTGCCCAAATAGTGAGAGATTTCCATGGATATACCCCGCGTGTCAGACCTTTCCGATAAAAAAAAGAAGCTCCTCCGCCTGATTATGGACGGCGGAGAGGAAACGGCAGACCAGAAGATTGATGCCAGAAGCGACACCACATCAGAACCGCCCCTGTCCCACGTTCAGGAGCGCATGTGGTTTTTAAGCCAGTTGGCCACCCCTTACCCAAATAACCTGCCGTCGGCCGTGCGCCTGAAGGGCACCCTTGACATCCCGGCCCTTCAAAAGG
>JAKSBB010000741.1 GCA_022361315.1 Desulfobacterales bacterium | reverse complement strand
TGTCATTGTGCCGGATGGGGCCACCGATGCGTTCAGGCTGGATATGATGGAAGCGGGGTTTGATGAAGCTGTGGCGTGGCCGTTGACGCCGCGGGGGGTCACGGTGAGATCCCGGGTTTACATCAGGCAGACACTGGTTGCGCAAAAGCACCATGCGGACACAGCATCTCTCACCAGGTCCTTCGAATATCTGGACCGATTTAAAGGTGAAGTCAGCCGTCTCAAGACCGATCTTATGGAGGAGAAGACGGGCCTGAATGCCGCCTTGAAACAAATTCAGCAGATGACGGCTGAACGGGGGCGGTTGAAGGACGATCTGGCAGGCCTCAAACAACAGCTGGCCCATAACATATCGGGGTTCGGCAGTATCCTTTACACCCTGATCCGTAAACGGGTCGAGGTCAATCAGGGGCATGGGGAAAGGGTTGCGGACATCGCATGTTTTCTGGGCAAAGCATTGGGGGTTGACGAAAATAAGTTGGAGGATCTTCGAAAAGCTGCTATGTTGCATGAAGTGGGGCTCCTTTTCCTGACCGATCCATCTGCCACAGCACATTCCAGGGCTGCTGCAGCACATTCGCAGGATGAAGCGGAGGCAGCCCCGGGACCGGCAACGGAAAACAACCATCAACCCACTGCCTATGATAAAACAATTATGATGCAATATCCGGTGAAGGGAGCTGAGCTTCTTGAAGCATGCCCGGGTTTCGAGGCCTGTGCACAGATTCTGAAATCCATGAACGAATGGTCTGACGGCACCGGTTATCCCGATGGGTTAAAGCGTCGTTATATCCCCATGAGCTCCCGGATTCTCGCCGGCGCAGACGAACTGGAGAATCTAAGAGACAGGGATGATATAAGGGATACGCGAACACTACTGGCGGCCATGGAAGATCTGGCCGGTGTGCGGCTTGACCCGGTTATCGTCGGACAGTTGGAGAAGTATGTCGTCCACCATATGGGGGCACACGATTTTAAGGTGAGAGGCGTGAGAATTGATCAGCTTGAGCCGGGTATGACGTTAGGCGCCGCATTATTTACCGCCACCGGTACAAAATTATTCACCGCGGATACCGTACTCACCAAAGATGCCATTGATAAAATAATACAATACAACAGGGAATACCCTGTGGATGAAACTGTTTACATAAAGGTTTAACGTATGGATATTTCTTCGATAATCGGAGTTGTTTCCGGAATGGGATTTGTGCTGGGAACCATCCTTCTGGGTGGCAGCATTATGATGTTTGTGAATATTCCTTCCATTCTGATTGTTATAGGTGGAACCGTAGCAGCCGTTATGATCGCCTATCCCCTGTCCGATGTGCTCAGCATGTTCAAGGTGGCCATTAAAGTCTTTATGTTCAAAATTGAATCCCCCGAGGATATCATCGCTAACCTCGTGGAGATTTCAAATAAGGCCAGAAAGGGGGGATTGCTCTCCATCGAAGGAGATATTCAGACCACTCAGGATCCCTATCTGGCCCAGGCGCTTCAAATGACGGTGGACGGAGTAAAAACCGGGGATATCGCACAGATCATGCAAAAGAAGATGCAACTGACCAAGAAGGGCCTGGACACGGGGTCTCAGATTTTTTCAAATATGGGTGCTTATGCACCTGCCTTTGGGATGATCGGTACCCTGATCGGTCTGGTACAGATGCTGGCAAACCTGGACGATCCCTCGTCCATCGGGCCAAAAATGGCGGTGGCCATGATCACAACTTTCTACGGCGCGGTACTGGCCAACCTCTTTTTTATTCCCATGAGTGATAAACTGACCGGGCGAAACGAAGAAGAAATTACCAATATGAACATCATCTTTGAGGGTATATTGTCCATCCGTGAAGGGGAGCATCCCAAGCTGATGGAGGACAAGCTCAAAGTCTATCTGTCCGAGAGTAAAGAAGAAGAGAAAAGCTAACCAAAAGCTGAGAATTGAATAGGGACCCAAGCCATGGCTGATGAAACCGGCGCGGAAAAAGAAGATGAACTAACCCTTGCAGCTCCGCCTGAAGAGGAGGCGCAAAGCAGGAGTGGTGCGCCGGGATGGATGGCAACCTTCGCCGATCTGGTGACCCTGCTCATGTGTTTCTTTGTCCTTCTGTTCGCCATGAGTACCACCCAGCAGGAAACCTATAAAGAACTGGTTAAGTCCCTGCGAAGTGCGCTGGGTGCCCAGGCTGTTCCTGAATCCGGTACCCGCGAGGGGCTTACCATGCATGCCGTTCCTTCCGAAGAACCATCGCCCAACCAGCAGATCGACGAGTTGGGCGGTATGATTGAGAAAGAATTGGAGGATATCGTCTCCGAGGTCCGGGAACTGGTGCTTTTTAATAAATTGGGCGGCGAGGTCAGTGTCACCAAAAACGAGGATGGCGTGGTGATTACCATGTCTGACCTGTTGCTTTTCGCAGAGGGCGGAACGCGTTTATCCGAAAAGGGTATTGATATTCTCGTCAAAGTGGCGTCGGTTCTTTCTAAATTAGCCTATCATGTCAAAATTAAAGGTCATACAGACTCAGAACCCATTTCCACGGCCCAGTATCCGTCAAACTGGGAATTATCCAGTGCCAGGGCGTCCACCGTTGTGCGTCTACTGGTTCAGAACGGGGTCAACCCATTCTATATTTCGGCTGAAGGGTATGCCCAGTATCATCCGGTGGCCACAAACGATACGCCCCAGGGGAGGGCCAGAAACCGCCGGGTGGAAATTGTTTACGAAAGGGACAGTATTGCCCGGCAATTCGCGGATATGAATAGAAACTAAATTAAGAACTTTTTCTTATGACATGGGCTTGTTTACCCTGGCGTCCTCCAGGGCAATCTCCAGTTCGGCCACCCCGATCTCCGGCATCCCCAGGATGTCTGCCTCCCTGGAAGATACGATTCCGGAAAGATCCACATTTTCATTGTTGTCTTCCATCTTATTGCACACGGCATTGGATAATCGGACAATCATCAACAACAGGTTAGAGGGGTCAAGTTCCTCTGCGTGGTGATCCCGGGCGATCGCACGGTAAGGATCCGGCAGGTGCCACTTGGTCAGCAGATTGTATCCCAGTGCGGCATGGAGGTTGTCCAGAATTTTGTCTATAAGCTGGGGGGGCGGCTTGAACGGTGCTGTGTCTGATTCAAGTATTTTTTCAATGGCTGTGAGAAGGTAAAGTTTCCCCATGTCGTGGAGCAGTCCCGCGATGAAGGCTTTGGGGACCAGGTCCGCCATGGACAGGTATTTTGCCGTCCAGAGGGAGCCGATGGCGCAGGATACGGAATGGGCCCAAAGCTTGTTCTGATATTTTCTGATCAAGGGGTTCCTGGATTTGAAATTCTGTTGGTGTACCACCTTCATGATGATGTTGACCATTTCGGTCTGGCCCAGACGAACAACAGCATCCTTGATCGTATCGACATCTCCCAGGCCCTTGTAAAAGGGGGAGTTGGCGGTTTTCAAGATCTGGGTGGTCAGGGTGGGATCCATCCGGATCAACCGGGTCAGTACTGCAAAATCAGGCTCTGCCTTGGTGGCCTCTGCCTGTACCTTGGCAGCTTTGGGGTTCAGTACGGGCAGAGATTCCTCTTTTCGGATCTGCTGTTTGATAAGATCAATTATACTGACGGGTTTCTGGGGCATAAGGTTATACCACTCCTAATAACCGGTTAATTTCTGCCAGGGGGCGGGGCGGATTGAGCCGCGGGATGCACCTGAATGTCTCATCCAACGTTGTTATACCCGTGGAAACTTTAGACAGGGCATCCTCCATGAGGGTTACTAATCCAGCGCTTTCAATGGCAAGCTGTCTGAGTTCATAGCTGGATTGGGAATTGAGGATTGCCTCTTTGACAAATTCGTTGAGTACGAGCATTTCAAAGACCGCAGTCCGGCCTTTGTATCCCGTGTGGTTGCATACAGGGCAGCCCCTTCCTTTCACAAGGTCATATTTTGACATCTCATCCGGGGCATACTCCAGCATTTTTAGGTCCGCTGACGAGGGTTTGTACGTTTCTCTGCAATGCACACACACCCGGCGCAGGAGACGTTGGGCCAGAACGCAGGTGACCGTTGAAGAGATAAGAAAGGGTTCGATGTCCATGTTCATCAACCGGATCATGCCGCTGATACTGTCTTCCGTATGAAAGGACGTCAACACTTTATGGCCGGTCAGGGCCGCATGAACGGCAACGCCGGCGGAATAATTGTCCCGGATTTCTCCGATAACAATCACATCCGGGTCCTGTCGTACCACGTGACGCAGTGTTTCTTCGAATGTGCGGTTGATTCCGGCGTCGATGGAGCATTGGGAAATACCTTCCACGACATATTCCACAGGATCCTCGGCAGTCACGATACTGGTCTGGGGGCTTGCGATATCTGATACGCAGGAGTAGAGGGTGGTGGTTTTTCCGGAGCCTGTGGGGCCGGTGATGATCATAACGCCTGACGGCGCCTTGAGGACATCTTTTCTGAATCTCTCCAGCATCTTGGGCTGCATGCCGATGCCGTCTATTTTTATGACCTGGTCAATCCGGTTCAGGATTCTCAATACGATCTTTTCCCCGAAGACCGTCACAAAAAACGAGGTTCTCAGATCATAGGAATTGCCCTGGTGTTCGAAGGACATCCGTCCGTCCTGGTGTCTGCGTTTTTCTGCGATGTTTGCCTTGCAAAGCACCTTGATTCTGGCAGATACCATGGAGGCTGCATTGATGGGGTACATTTTAAACGGTACCAGAATGCCGTCCACCCGGAACCGGACCTGAAGGCGTTCGTCAAAGGGCTCGATATGAATATCGCTGGCGCCCTGGTCAATGGCGTTGGATATGATGGAATCCACAATACCAATGGCTGTGTTTTCGTCCACCACTGCTTTGGTGCGGGCTGTACCACTGTCGATG
>JAKSBB010000258.1 GCA_022361315.1 Desulfobacterales bacterium | reverse complement strand
GGCGCTATTCTATTTTTAAGTTTTCCTTTGACCATAAACTTTTTACGAGAGAATTTCAATCGTTTTTGCCCTCAGATGTCGTTCCTCTCTCGAAAAATGGTCAACTACGTGACAGAGAAAGTGGATGAAGATGGACAAACCGCTGCCCATAGGACAGATCGCCTCGAAACGGAGGTATCTCCGGTTGACGAGATAGATACGGATGTTATATCGTCGGACGATATCACTCCCGATGAATTAATTCCGGATGACGTCGATCTCGACGGGCTATCCGAATCCGAACTGGACCAACTGCTGAAGCAACATCTCAGTGACGAGTAACACACCGTTCAACATGACCCTCGTGGTTTTCCCAAAGATTGGGATGCTACGGCAATAGCGACGTATTTGGACTGAACCAGAGTATACAGGAGCTGATCATGAGCCATAATATAGATGTTTCCCAGATGAGCAGGGCGCAGAAGCAGGCCATGCTCAAAGCGCTGATGGAGCGAAAAAAGCAGAAAGACTCCTATTATCCCCTGTCTTCGGGGCAAAAAGGGCTGTGGTTCCTCCAGAAAATGAATCCGGAAAGCTATGCCTATAACGTGCCCTGTGCATTCTCTCTGAACGGTACCGTTGATGCCGACGCCCTGAACCGGGCAATACATGCGCTGGCAGACCATCGTACCATCCTCAGGACCGTTCTGAAAACGGATGCATCCGGAGAACCCCTCCAGTCGGTGGCTTATAAGAAACCGGTTGATGTCGAGGTGCGGTCCATATCCCAGTTGGCAGAATTCGAAATCGAACCTTTTCTACGGCAGATTGCCCATGAACCCTTTGATCTTGAAACGGGACCGCTTTTCCGGGTGTATCTTTTTACACGCTCGGAAACCCAGGCCATTTTGCTCTTTAATTTCCATCATATTATTTTTGACGGCAGTTCCCTGCCCCTTTTTGTGAACGACCTGACAGCCATGTACCGGGCAGCCCTGGCAGGCGACCAGTCCGAGGTCTCCCCGCCGGAGGCGTCCTTTGCGGATTATGTGCACTGGCAGCGGGATATGCTTGCAGGGGAGGAGGGGACCACCCACAAAACCTATTGGCTCGACAAACTGGCCGGAGATCTGCCGGTGTTGAACCTGCCTGAAGACATGAAACCGGGCAGCGGGGATGGTGACGGGGGATGCGACACTTACCGGATGGACATATCGGCGGAGCTCTCCCAATCCCTGCGCAAGGTTGCCGAAGACCACCGGGTATATCTGTTCACCGTGCTCCTGGGCGCTTTCCAGGTCTTGCTGCACCGATATACGGAACAGGATGATATCATCACCGGGATTCCCATGGCCGGTCGTAACCGCACTGAATTTGAAGAGCTTATCGGTTATTTTATCAATATGGTGCCCATTCGTGCCGACCTGTCGGAGGAAATTACCTTTGCCGACTTGATGCAACAGCTCCACAAGGCCGGTATGGAGGCCTTGACACACCAGGAGTATCCCTTTCCCGAAATGGTGAAGTCCCTGAGGGAAACGGGGTTGGGGGGCAGCAGTGACACGCCACTGTT
>JAKSBB010000553.1 GCA_022361315.1 Desulfobacterales bacterium | reverse complement strand
TCTACGGAGGAACCCACAGGCTGGTTTTTCTCATTTACACGGATACCCCATTCGTCAACGGGCTTGCCGTTGGGAAGGCCCTTGTCGCCGCAACCGGCCATGGAGAGCCAGGCATCGGTGAACCGCCAGCCGAGATCCGGTGCTTTCTTACCGTAATCCATGTGGCCGTATACGGCTTTGCCGTCGATTTCTTTCACATGGTTACCGAAGAAGTCGGCGATATCTTCATAGGCGGACCAGTTTACGGGAACGCCCAGTTCGTATCCGTAGATCTCTTTGAACTTTTTCTTGAAATCATCTCTGGAGAACCAGTCGTATCTGAACCAGTAAAGGTTGGCAAACTGCTGGTCGGGGAGCTGGTAGAGTTTTCCGTCAGGACCTGTGGTGAAAGATTTGCCCATGAAATCGTCGATGTCCAGAGTCGGCAGGGTCACGTCTTTACCTTCACCGGCCATCCAGTCGGTGAGGTTGACGGCATGGCCGTAACGGAAATGGGTACCGATGAGGTCGGAGTCGTTGACATAGGCGTCAAAAACATTTTTACCGGACTGCATCTGTACCTGGAGTTTTTCAATTACGTCGCCTTCCTGGATCAGGTCGTGGGTCACCTTGATGCCGGTGATTTCCTCGAAGGCCTTGGTCAGGACTTTGGATTCATACTCATGGGTGGGGATGGTTTCGGAAACCACTTTGATTTCCATGCCTTTGAACGGTTCGGCAGCTTTCATGAACCATTCCATTTCTTTGAGCTGATCTGCTTTGGAAAGGGTGGAGGGCTGGAATTCCTCGTCGACCCATTTCTTTGCGGCGTCCATACCGGCGAAGGCCGGTGCGGCCAGCAGACATACGCCCATGACTGCGGTTAAAAGTTTCTTCATCTACGATCCTCCCTAAGGCCTTCTGTGCGGTTTGGTGAGAAGAACTACCCGGAAGAAGATTTGAAGGCCTCGGGTGAAAAACCTTCTTCCGGGCAAATTACAGCATACTGCTACCCCCAGCGCATCACAACAAAAATCCAGACAAGTGAGATGCCGAGGGCAAACCAGATGGCAAGCTCAGTGAGCCCAATCCATGCCAGATGGATATAGGCGGTGCTGAGCAGGCCGATAAAAAGGCGGTCCCCACGGGTTGTGGCGATGGGGAGAAAGCCTTTTCGTTTCACGGTAGGGGATTTGATTTCCCAGATGGTCATCCCGATAAGCATCAGGACGATGAAGGAAAAAAAGCAGGCAGCAGGAACCGTCCATGCCATCCATTCAAGATTCATTTCACTTTCCTCCTTCTAAATTATACGCGGCCCAGGGCAAAGCCCTTGGCAAGGTAGTTACGGACAAAATAAATAACCAGGGCGCCGGGCACGATGGTCAGGATGCCGGCGGCGGCCAGCAGGCCCCAGTCCAGGCCGGAAGCCGATACCGTTCTGGTCATGGTGGCGGCAATGGGCTTGGCAGCCGTGGTGGTCAGGGTTCTGGCAAAGAGCAGTTCCACCCATGAGAACATGAAGCAGAAGAAGGCGGCAACGCCGATGCCGGACCGGATCAGGGGTACAAAGACGAAGAAGAAAAACCTCGGGAACTTGTATCCGTCGATGAATGCCATCTCGTCGATTTCAATGGGCACACCTGAAATAAAGCCTTCCAGAATCCACACGGTCAGCGGGATGTTGAACAGGCAGTGGGCCAGGGCCACGGCAATGTGGGTGTCAATGAGACCGAAGGTAGAGTACAACTGAAAAAATGGCAGCAGGAAAACCGCGGCCGGAGACATCCGGTTGGTGAGCAGCCAGAAGAATACATGCTTGTCACCAATAAAGTTGTACCGGGAAAAAGCGTATGCTGCGGGTAGCGCCGTGATCAGGCAGATCACCGTGTTCAGCACCACATATATAATGGAGTTGATGTAGCCCGAATACCAGGACGGGTCCGTAAAGATTTTCATATAATTGCTGAAGGTGATGTCCGTGGGAAAGAACACCAGCTTGGCCATGATATCCGCGTTGGTCCGAAGAGACATGTTGAGCATCCAGTAGATGGGCAGCATGATGACGACCAGGTAAATTGTCAGAACGATATATCTTTTTTTCATGATTGATCTCCTTCCTCGGCACTCTGCAGGACATTGTAAAACAGGTAGCAGAACAGCAGAACGATGAGAAAGTAAATAATTGAGAAGGCACCTGCAGGTCCTAAGTCAAACTGGCCCACCGCGATTTTGACCAGGTAAATGGACAAAAAGGTGGTGGAGTTGCCGGGGCCGCCGCCGGTGAGGACAAAGGGTTCCGCAGAAATCAGGAACGAATCAATGAACCGGAGAAGCAGGGCGATGGTGAGCACCCCTTTCATCTTGGGCAGCTGGATGTAGCGGAATATGGACCAGGCGGATGCGCCGTCAATCTTGGCGGCCTGGTAGTAGGCCGGCGGGATGGACTGCAGGCCGGCATAGGCCAGCAGGGCCACCAGCGGCGTCCAGTGCCATACTTCCATGAGCATCAGGGTAATCCAGGCATGGAGCCCCGAGGCGGTATGGTCGAAGGTTAAGCCCATTGCGTTTATGGTGGCCCCCATCAACCCGATATCCGGCCGGGTGAAGATGATCCAGATGGTACCGATAACGTTCCATGGAATCAGCAGGGGCAGCGCCAGGGTGACCAGAACCACGGATGCGCCGAGGCCTTTTTTGGAGGGCATGAGCAGCGCAATGGCGATACCCAAGGGCATTTCAATGAGCAGCACCAGGCCGGAAAAGAGCAACTGGCGCCACAGCGCCTCGTGGAGCCGCTCGTCGGTGAGCACTTCCCTGAACCATTCTGTGCCCACAAATACCCGCTGGCCCGGACCGAAAATGTCCTGGATGGAGTAGTTGACCACCGTCATCAGGGGCACGATGGCGGAGAAGGCAACGATGAGAAAAACCGGAAGGATGAACAGCCATCCTTTATTATCTTGCCATTTTTTCATGGATGCTAGTTCTCCTTATCTTCTGTTAACAGGTGTTCGTCGGCAAAGAGACGGACCCACTCCACGGGGAAGGAGAGATACGCTTTGCCTTCGGGCACGGGATCGTGTTCAGCGATGCGGGCCTTGAGGGTGTGCCCCTCAAAATCCACGGAGACGATCCGGTGACTGCCCTGGTCTTCCACGCCTTTGACGTCGGCTTCGAAGCTGCCGTCTTTTCTTTCGCAGGAGATGTTCAGGTAGAGCGGGCGGATACCCAGTTCCAGCTTGCCTTCTGCTTCCGTGGCCAGCCGTGCGGTGGTGTCGTCCACGGGGATCAGGCAGTTGCCGATTTTTGCCTTTCCGTCTTCCATGGTGCAGGGCACGAAGTTCATACCCGGGGAACCGATGAAGTAGCCCACAAACTTATGCCGGGGATACTCGAACAATTCCTGGGGGGTACCGATCTGAACGATCCAGCCTTCGTACATGACAATGATCTTGTCCGCAAAGGTCAGGGCCTCGATCTGATCATGGGTAACGTAAATCAGGGTGAGTTTCAGCTTCTCATGGATCTCTTTGAGTTTGCAGCGCAGCTGCCACTTGAGCTGGGGGTCGATCACCGTCAGGGGTTCGTCGAACAGGATGGCCGCCACATCTTCCCGTACCAGGCCGCGGCCCAGAGAAATTTTCTGCTTGGCGTCGGCGCCTAAACCGGCTGCCTTCTTGTTCAGCACCGGTTCCAGTTCAAGGATCTCCGCCACTTCTCTGACCCGGCGGTCAATATATTCCTGATCAAACCCGCGGTTGCGCAGCGGAAAGGCCAGGTTGTTGAACACGGTCATGGTATCGTAGAGAACGGGGAACTGGAATACCTGGGCAATGTTCCGCTTTTCCGGGGGAAGGTCTGTAACATCTGTTTCGTCGAATTTTACCCGGCCCTTACTTGGGACCAGCAGTCCCGAAATAATGTTGAGCAGGGTGGTTTTGCCGCATCCCGAAGGCCCTAGAAGGGCATAGGCACCGCCGTCATCCCAGATGTTGTGAATGCGCTTGAGGGCGTATTCATCCTCTTTCTGGGTCTCCGGCAGGTAGGAGTGGGCAATTTCGTCTAAAAAAATCTGAG
>JAKSBB010000399.1 GCA_022361315.1 Desulfobacterales bacterium | reverse complement strand
GGAGACACCGCGGACAACATCCCGGGTGTCAAAGGGGTGGGCCCCAAAACAGCCATCAAACTGGTGGCTGAATTCGGCTCCATTCAGGGTATATACGACCGTCTGGATGATTTGAAGAAAAAGAAAAAACTCCATGAGAACCTTACCGCAAGCCGGGAAATTGTGGAGCTGAGCCGGGAATTGGCCGCCATTGACCGGCAGGTGGAAGTCAAGGAGGATGTGGAATCCTTTAAACTCACCGAATTTGACACCCAACGTGCATTCGAATTGTTTCAGTCCTTTGAGTTTAAAAATCTGGCCACTGAATTTGCGGCAAAGGCCGACAAATCCAAAAAGGTTTACAAGTGCATCACCGGCATACCCGAACTGGAGAAACTGGCCAAAGTATTAGAGAACAAAGGGGTCTTTGCCGTTGATACGGAAACCACCTCCGTCAATTCCATGGTAGCGGATCTGGTGGGTATCTCCTTTTCATACATGGAGGATACCGGATACTATATTCCGGTGGCCCATACCCATGCCGGGGAGGATGATCAACCTGCCAAAGAAGATATTTTACGAATCTTCAAACCCCTGCTGGAGAATCCGGAGATTCATAAGATCGGCCAGAACATCAAATATGACTATATTGTTCTGGCCCGGTACGGCATCCACCTCGACGGCATCGTATTTGACACCATGATCGCTTCCCACCTGCTGAACCCGGGCACCCGTGGCCACAGCCTGGACAGGATCGCCATGAACCTCTTTGGGTATAAAATGATCTCCTATGAAGAGGTGGCGGGCAAAGGTAAAAACCAGCTGGGATTCCATGAAATCCCCCTGGATATGGCCACGGATTATGCAGCCGAAGACGCAGATCTGACCTTCATGGCCTACCAGGAACTGAAGAAACAAATCGAAGACAATGACCTGATGCCCCTGATGGAAACCGTTGAGGTACCGCTAATACCGGTGCTGGCGCGGATGGAAATGGCCGGCATCCGTGTGGATGCGGCAGAGCTTTTCCGGATGTCCCAGGAATTTGAAACCGAACTTAGGGATCTGGAAAAAGAGATCTATGATCTGGCCGGGGAGACCTTCAACATCAATTCCTCCCAGCAGCTGGGAACCATCCTGTTTGAAAAACTGGGGCTCAAGGCAGGAAAGAAGACCAAGAAGAAAACCGGATACTCCACCGACGTGCAGGTGCTGACCAAGCTGGCTGAAACCCATGAGATGCCGGAACGGGTGCTGCGGCACAGAACCCTGAGCAAACTCAAGTCCACCTATGTAGACGCCCTGTCCCAGCTGGTAAACGAAGAGACCGGACGGATTCATACCTCCTTTAACCAGACCATCACCGTCACCGGCCGGTTGTCCTCGTCCAACCCGAACCTTCAGAATATCCCCATCCGGAAGCCTGAAGGGAAGAAGATTCGAAAAGCCTTTATCCCAAAGGACGACTGGACGCTGATCTCTGCGGATTACTCCCAGATCGAACTGCGGCTGCTGGCCCATTGCGCCGATGACGAGATCCTCATCGATGCCTTCACCAACGATGAAGACATTCACACCCGTACGGCACTGGAAGTCTTCCAGGTGCTGCCCGGTCTGGTCACCGACGAACTGAGGAGTCAGGCCAAGGCCATCAACTTCGGTATTGTATACGGCATGAGTGCCTTCCGCCTTGCCAATGAACTGGGCATCACCCGGAAAATGGCCGGTGCCTATATCGACTCCTATTTCAACCGGTATGCCGGTGTAAAGACCTTCATCGACACCACCATTGAAGAGACCAAGAAAACCTGTGAGGTCACCACCCTGCTCGGCAGGAAACGCAGGCTGGACGATATCCGGTCTTCCAATGCAAATCTTCGGAACTTTGCCCAGCGTGCCGCCATCAACACCCCCATCCAGGGCTCTGCTGCCGACCTGATCAAGCTGGCCATGATCAAAATGGCAGCCGCACTGGAAGCTGAAGGTCTGTCGGCAAAGATGCTGCTTTCCGTACACGATGAAATTATCTTTGAAACCCCGGAAGACGAAAAAGACCGGCTCATTGAACTGGCCAGGGATATCATGGAAAATGTCACCCCGTTGAAAGTCCCGCTGAAGGTCAACTTCGGTGCCGGCGACAGCTGGGCCAGTGCAGAACATTAAGAACCAGAAAGGACCCAAAGTGAAGCAAGAGCGCATCGGGCTTGTCATCAAGAATGAGGATCACGCCCAGGAAAAAGCCCAGGATTTGATCAAATACCTGGGAGACCGCTGTGTGATCATTGACACCCAGGCCGAGGAAAAAGCTGAAATCCCCAACGATTTGATCTGCATCGTGGTGCTAGGCGGTGACGGCACATTCCTGAGTGTGGCCCGGTACATCGAAAATACCGGCATCCCCCTGATGGGGGTCAAATTCGGTGAGGTGGGGTTTCTGGCTGAAACCACGGAAGAACATCTGTACGACGCCATTGAGGCCGTATTCCGTGGGGATTATCTGATCCGGGAACGCCGCAGACTCGACATCAAAGTTGTCCGTGACGATCAATTGATTATTGACGTGGATGTTCTGAACGACGCGGTGATAAACAAAGCCGCCCTGTCACGACTGGCATCATGTGCAGTATACCTGGATGATGATTACCTGACCACATACCGGGCGGACGGCCTGATTGTGGCCACCCCCACAGGCTCCACGGCATACTCCATTGCTGCGGGCGGCCCTGTGGTTTATCCCACGGTGCCGTCTATCATCCTGACCCCTATCTGCCCCTTTACCCTGACCAACCGTCCCCTGCTCATCCCGGACGATACCCGGGTGGAAATCCGCCTTGAGGGCAGCCCCGAGGATATGATCCTGACCCTGGACGGCCAGGAAGGCTTTGAAATGGACCCCGGTGATAAGATCTACATCAAAAAGAGCCGGAACGACATCCGGATGCTCTCCTTTGCCAAGGACTCCTACTTCAAGGTGCTGAAAACACGGCTCCACTGGAGCGGCGGCAGAAGCTGACGCCCGAAATCAACACAATATAATAAAAAAAACGCGGAAAGGATGATGTGCGCCCTTTCCGCGTTTTTTTATCACTATTTTTTTTGAATCAGGCGACCTTCTGATTCATATCTTCATCCGAATCCCCCTGATCGGTATCCACCAGATCCACCAGTTCCTTTGCCAGTCCCCTGAGCGCTTCGGCATTCTGGTCCACCGTGCCGGCACCGGTTTCAACGGATTGGGCTTCCTCACCGAGTTCTGAAATATCATCGGCCATTTTTGCCAGGCCGTCATCATTCTCACCGGTCATCTGGTTGGCCCGGGAAATACCGTCAGAGGCTTCCTGAATATTTCTGGACACCTCGGTTGTAGCCGCAGATTGTTCCTCCACGGCCTGGGCAATGTCTTCCACACTGGTGTTTGCCTCTTGAACAATGCCTGCGATGGTTTCCATCTCCCCGGCAGTATTGTGTGTGGCATCCTGAATCTCTTTCACCTGCCGGGATATTTCTCCGGCCGATCCCGAAGTCTGCACCGCAAGCTCTTTGATTTCAGTGGCCACAACAGCAAATCCCTTACCGGCTTCCCCGGCTCTGGCCGCCTCAATGGTGGCGTTCAGGGCCAACAGGTTGATCTGCTCGGAAATGTCACCGATGGCCTCGGTGATCTTGTTGATGGCAGTGGCAGATTCTGCCAGTCCCGTCATCTGGGTCATGGCCGCTTCGCTCTGTGCCACGGCACGGCTGGTGATCTCCCGGGTATTGTCCGCACTTTTGGCAATATCGGAAATGGTGGCAGTCATCTCCTCAGTGGCAGAGGCAATATTTGAAAAATTTTCCGTGGTCTTATTCATCAGGTCCACCACCACGTGGGAATTGTCCGTGATATGACCTGCGATTCCTGCGGCCTTTGACAGCCGCTCGGACATTCTGGCAGCATTCTGGGTCATTTCCCCGGAGGACAGGCTCAGGCTCTTTGATGTCTGATTCAGTTTATCCGCATTCCCGTGCACCCCTTCAAACACCCGGGTGATGGTCCGGGTACCTTTGGATATTTTTTCATTGGATGCCATGGATTCCCAGTACCAGACATAATTATCCTTGGCCATCCGGATAAACATGAACATGGAAAAGGCGCAGAGAATACCCATGCCGATGCCAAGCGACGTGCCGTGGTAGAAGCCCCACCCGGTGATAGGCAGCAGCATGGTCAGGGTAAAATTTCTGGACACCCCCTGGTGGGGCCCCAGTGACGAGGTGGCACCGGCGGCAAGGCCGCAGTTGATCACCAGTGTAAACATAAAGGGCCATTCCAGAGGATAGAACACCGCCATCAGCAACCCGAAAATCCCCCAGAGGATGCCTGAACCGAAATTCATTGTCATAAACACAGTGGTCCAGCGTTCCGGTGCCTTGTCATACAGGCCGGGCATTTTCTTGGCAACGATCATCCGCATGGCGGATAATAAAAAGATGGCAGCACCGAAACCCGTGAGGACGGCGGGATGATCTGTTTTCATGGGGGTGATTACGGCAATGAAAATAAATAAAGCAAAATGTGCCACCACTGAGGTTAACGACCGCTTGGCCAGATCCAGTAGCTGCTCTCTCTTAAAACGCGAAACAAGTGCCGGATCGACTTTCTTTCCCATAATAGCCCCCTTTTTTCAAAAAACATAAACCGGTTAAAAAAACACAACCTTACGTAAAGAATAACGTTCACTAAGTTTCACAAATGACTAATTGAGTCAAGGGAAAAAGTTAGAACGATATGAGGGGGTTGCTAAACGATATTAGGAAAGATTAAGATAAATTAACAAATGCAGGGATATTTTTATTTATTGCTCAATCAACTTGATTTTTTTTCAATTTCTCGCAGTGAATACCAATTCATTTTTTATGCGGACACCATTTCCACAAAAAAAACAGGCCGGACAACCGCCCGGCCTGTGATTTACTAACTATTGTACTGAATCAGTAATTTGCATCTGCATACTCGACCCACCCCCCTGTTTTAACCAGGGTTTTATCGAACTCAGAGATTTTAAATCCGATGGCCAGACTTTTGCCGCCGCCCTCTGCCTGGATGGTGTTGCTGTCCACATCCACGGAGAGGCGCCCGTCCCCTCCGGCACACAGATCAAACAGGGCCTGGATATCCTTCTCCGGCAGGTCAATGGCCAGCATGCCGCAATTGAACATGTTCTGCCGGAATATCCTGGCGAAACTCGGTGCGATGACCACATGAATACCGTTTACCTCAAGGGCCCAGGGGGCATGTTCACGGGAAGAGCCGCAACCGAAGTTTTCTCTTGTTACGACAACGGCGATATCGTCCAGATCCGTTGCGGGATCGAACCCATCCAACTTCAGGTCCTCAAGCAGGTGGGGTTTCATGGCGATTTTTTCAATCTCCGTCAGATATTTTGCCGGGATAATCTCGTCCGTATTGATATCCCCGCGATCCAGACAGAGGATGTTTCCTTCAAATGATTTCATATTCCCTCCTAACTTGAAAACAGCTCAGAATTGGCGATCCGGCCCTGTATAGCCGTGGCAGCCGCGGTGGCCGGACTCATGAGATGGACCATACCGCCCTTGCCCATACGTCCGTTAAAGTTCCGGTTGGTTGTGGCGGCCGCCACCTCTCCGTTCGCCAATACCCCGTTACTCATGCCCAGGCAGGCACCGCAGGTGGGATTGGTAACGCAGAAGCCGGCGTCCATAAAGGTTTTAATGATGCCCTCTTCAAGGGCTGCCGAAAAGATATCCGGGGTGGCCGGAGAAACAATACCCCGCACCGTGGGTGCAATCTGCTTACCCGCCAGCACCTGGGCGGCGACCCGAAGGTCTTCCAGACGGCCGTTTGTACAGGACCCGATATATACCTGGTCCACCGGGGTCTCATCCATTTCAGACACGGCTTTCACGTTATCCGGTTTGTAGCCGAAGGTGGTGAGGGGTTCGAGATCAGAAACATCAATGGTCTTGGTTTTTGCGTAGACGGCATCGGGGTCGGAGCAGAATGTTGAATACTCTGCCAGGGCGGCCTCGGGACTGTCAAACTCATCCTTGATGAACGGCCAGAGGTATTCCACCGTGGTCATATCCGGCAGGCAGATGCCGGAGGTGGCACCGGCTTCAACCGCCATGTTGGACAGGGTCATTCTCTGGTCCATGTTCATGGCATCCACTACGGGGCCTGCAAACTCGATCACCATGTTTGTGGCGCCGTTAACAGAGATCTGACGGATGACTTCCAGGATGATATCCTTGGCATAAACCCCGGGGCGCAGTTTTCCCTCAATGTCAATGCGGAAGGTTTCCGGTTTTTTAAAGGTACACACGCCCTTCAATATCCCCACTTCCAGATCCGTTGTGCCCACACCGGCGGCAAAGGCGCCGAAGGCCCCATGGGTACATGTGTGGGAATCGCCCATAATAATGGTAAAGCCGGGACGGACAAATCCCTTTTCCGGGAAGATGGCGTGGCAGACCCCATTGTTGCCGATATCAAAGAAATCCTTGATATTGTGGCGGCGGGCCCAGTCCCTCAGTATTTTTCCCTGCATGGCGGTTTTGGAATCCTTGGCCGGTGTCACATGGTCGATGACGGCCTTGATCTTGTCCGGGTCAAACACCCGGTCTTTTCCCCGGGCCACAAGATCCTGAATTGCCGTCGGGGTGGTGATTTCATGGCAGAACACCCGGTCCAGTCTTAATACGCTGACATCCCCGAAGGGGGCATCCACCAGGTGGGTGTCAAAAATTTTTTCCGCAATTGTTTTTCCCATAATGGTCTCCTAGGGTTTTTCGAAAGAATCCGGCGCGTATCCGTCACCCGGAACTCCCGTCACTATATGGTTAGGCGTTTTTCTCGCCAAAATAATCTTCACCGTCGGCCGGGGTTACGATCCAATAGGCCTGAAACCGTTCTT